>JBGPBR010000111.1:0-6271 GCA_041481325.1 Desulfobaccia bacterium | reverse complement strand
TTGGGTTTTAGGTTTTGGGGGGCAGGGGCAGGCCTCTGTGCTTGCGATTTATTCTGACACGGAGCCAAAAGCAGGAGCTTGCGCTAAGATTTTCGTTCCCAAGCAGGAGCTTGGGAACGAGAAGCAAAATCGAAAATCGAAAGAAAACCAAGAACTAATAACCAAAAACTGACTCCAAAATATGTTTCGTCGCATCCGGCACATCATCCGCAAGGAGTTCATCCAGGTCTGGCGGGATAAGAAGCTCCGCTTCTTCCTCATCGTGCCGCCGCTGGTGCAGCTCATCACCTACGGCTACGTGGTCAACTTCGACATCAAACACGTGACCGTGGCCGTGTTCGACCAAAGCCGCACCATGGAGAGCCGGGACCTAATTAACCGATTCCGGTCCACCGACTGGTTCAATGTCAAGTATTACCTCCAGAGCCCGCGGGAATTACTGGACCTCATCGACCACGGCGAGGTCACCATGGCCCTGTGGATCGAGTGGGACTTCGCCACCAGGCTGCGGCAGGGCAAATCCGGGAGGCTCACGGTGATCGTGGACGCCACCGACTCCAACGCCGCCCTCATCGTCACCCGCTACGCCAACCAGGTCATCGGCGACTACAGCCAGGCCCAGTTGGAAGCCCGCTTTCGGCGCCGGGGGCTGGAGTGGAGGGGCCAGCTCAGTACGCCGCTGGCCCTGGAGCCCCGGG
The DNA here is from genome assembly GCA_041481325.1 of Desulfobaccia bacterium. Lineage (GTDB taxonomy): Bacteria > Desulfobacterota > Desulfobaccia > Desulfobaccales > 0-14-0-80-60-11 > DASWLF01. The sequence goes on along the minus strand of JBGPBR010000111.1, from coordinate 5,573 downwards.
CCTGGTTCAACCCGAACCTGATTTCCCGCTACTCCATGGTGCCCGGGGTCATCGCCATGGTGGTGCTGCTCCTGTCCCTGATGCTCACCGCCCTGGCGGTGGTGCGGGAGAAAGAGATCGGCACCATGGAGCAGATCCTGGTGACCCCCATCCGGCCCATCGAACTGATGCTGGGGAAAACCATCCCCTTTGTCCTGATTTCCCTGGGGGACGTTATCCTGGTCACCGCGGTGGGCATCCTGTGGTTCGAAGTGCCCTTCCGGGGGAGCCTGTTGGTGCTGCTCCTGGGCACCATAACTTTCCTGTTCAATTCCGTGGGGCTGGGGCTGCTGATCTCCACCATTGCCTCCACCCAGCAGCAGGCCATGATGGCGGGGAACCTCTTCCTGACCCCCGCCATTCTGCTTTCGGGGCTCATCTTCCCCATCGCCAACATGCCCCAGTTCTTCCAGTACCTGACCCTGCTCAACCCCCTGATGTACTTCGTCATCGTGGTCCAGGGCATCTTCCTCAAGGGGGCCGGGGTGGCCCTGTTGTGGCCCCAGATGCTGACCATGACCCTGCTGGGCCTGGCCATGGTCGGCCTGGCGGTGGCCAGATTCAAGCGGCACGTGGCTTGATTCCAGGTTTTAATACCTAACGTCAAAAGTAATTCCACATTATAATAAAGTTATTAAAATATTTTATGGGTTTATAAGATCACTGATAAATAGCAGATATCGCACCTTGAGGCTCCTCCCGTGTTCAACAAAAAAAGTAAGGCCACAACCTATCAACCAGGCCAGCCAGACCGGAGCCCAGCAGCAGCATAGCAGCATAGTGGCGGGTACTGGTTTACCTTCAATATCCATCCCTAACTACTTCTATAGCTTTATTAATCCATGATATGATATTTTTGCGGTTTTATTCGCCTACTCTCATTTTCTGAGCGCCAATGTAATTCAGATTTATCTACTCTGGGGACAAGAAAATATCGGGAAAAACAAAGGCTTGAGGAGGGGGAAGGATTGTTAGAAGGAATTATCCCAGGCCAGCCAGAAGGCCATCTTGAAGGTTTCTCTTATCAGTGAGGTTATCAATGCGGCTGATTCCTCTAAAGGCGTTGACCGGATAATTCTCAAAAGAAAACCCCTGGCAATATCCACAGATGAGGGGCATGAACCCTTCCTGAAATGATGCCCGAACTCTGGTCATTCTGGGGGAATTCCAAATTTCGGCCAGGGAAGATTTGTTTAGGTTACCTAACCAATAAGTGGAGACACAGCAAAGGCGGACATTGCCATTCTGACTAATCATCAGTTGGCCAAACCAGGGCGCCAGACAAGATCCCTTATTCCTGAATAAAGGGAAGACGTTCTTTCCCGATAAATAATTAATAATATTATTAGTTATTATTTTAGCATTGTAATTTTTCCCGACGGAAGCAGGCATTGTGCCATATCTTATGTTGATGCCCAATTTATCCGCCAGGTCCTGATATTGGGGCAATCTACGATTAAACTTATCAACAATCTCTTTGTTGAATTGTTCCCTGTATTTAAATGTGAAGTTCCGGTCCTTCAGCTTGAGGCCTCTCATAGTTTTCCAGTGGGGCAAAAGATCCATAAATCTCACATTCCTTACTCCAATCTCATGAGCAAGTAGCATAAATTCTTCAATCTCGTCAATATTCTCTTTCAGAACAATAAAACTGAACCAAAAGTCATGATCATTCCCAAAAGAATCGGCATTTTCTACCAAATAATGGATATTGTTTTTAATTATGTTTAAATCTTGTCCCATAATTTTTTTATAGGTCTCCGCTTTGCCGGAATGTATCGAAAATCTTATGGAGAGCCTGGTTTTCAACAACTGAGCGGCAACTTTGGGGGTCAGGAAAAAACCGGTAGTGTTCATGTGCAACACAAAGTTGTTATTAATAGAAGCTTCGACGAAATAATCAATATCGGATAACAGCGGTTCCCCGGCGCCGTGGATGGACATCACCTCCAAGTCATTGAAATAAGGCTCTAACTTAACCAGTAAATCCTTACTAATTCTCTTGGGCTTGGTTAACCTGTAATGACACATCGCACATGCATGAGGGCACCCTTTTACCGATTCAAGATAAATCACCGGTGGATTACATTTCACCTGTAAATCCCGACGGTTATAACTCTCCAAGAGGCTTGTAAAATCTTTTTGCATCTTTTACTCGAGATTATGCGGTAATCTTAAGCCACCGCTGTCAAAAAACGTTTTTGGGGACCCCGCCCACCGAGTTTAACCCCCAGAAGCATCCTTTTTTGTAGCCAAAGGATAGCACAAATTTTGGTGGAAAGTAAATTTTCCCCAGAAGTTGGGCATACCGATCCATCGGCGAACAGATGCCACATTTCTGGGAAGCCTAAAAACCTCGGGATAGCAACGCCCAGCAGGGATAAAGGCCGTGGCCACACGCACATAATGCCCCGGGCATGGAAATGGGCCAGCTGGCAAAAAATCGGGATGGAAAGAGAAATGCATGGATAGCAGATACCTTGCCAATTATCTGCAATTTTGAAAGAGTTGTGATATCGTGGGGTTAACTTGATGACGATATTTTTAATTAGGGAATTTAGGGGGCGGCCTTCCCCACTGCACAGACAGACGGAACCAGGTGCGCCCTTTAAGCATCTAGGAGGGCAATTTATTGGGACCCGCCAAAGGGCGGGTTGAATCACGCCCCTGGAGGTTTCTTCGGCCGCCGCCCGGCAGAAACCAGCGTGGCCAAAACCTGATAGGGGAAGATTATTCTTGCTGGCTTTAAGGAGCAAAATTTATTATAATTTTTCAATGAGGCTCGAAGGCTCCGGGGTTTCGGGGCCGGGAAGACATTTTTGTATGCCTTCGGAATAACTTACTGCCGCGGTTTCTGGAAAACATTGATACTTTTCCCCTTAGAAAAACCTCCGGGTCGTTCCTGTCCTAAACGCCTTCCCCGAGTATTCCTGGCCTTTCTGCTGGCGGTCCTGGTTTGCGCCGCGGCCTGCTCCGGGGAGAAAAAGAAGCCGCCGCCGCTGCCGGTGCCGGTGTTGGCGGCCGCGGTCGTGCAAAAAGACGTGCCGGTGGAGCTCAAGGCCATCGGCAACGTGGAGGCCTACCAAACCGTGGCCATCAAGGCCCGGGTGGGGGGCCAAATAGTCAAGGTCAATTTTCAGGAAGGCCAGGACGTCGAGGCCGGGCAGCTTCTTTTCGTCATCGACCCGCGCCCTTACGAGGCGGCCTTGCAGCAGTCCCAGGCCAACCTGGCCAAGGACCGGGCCTTGGCCAACAAGGCCCAGGCCGATGCCCGGCGTTACGCCGAGCTGATCAGGAAGCAGTTCGTCAGCCACCAGGAGTACGACCAGGCCAGGGCCCAGGCGGAATCCCTGGCCGCGGTGGTCAAGGCCGACGAAGTGGCGGTGCAAAACGCCAAGCTCCAGTTGAGCTACTGTTATATCAATGCCCCCATCACCAGCCGCACCGGCAACCTGAAGGCGAACCTGGGCAACCAGATCAAGGCGGACGCGGACAGCTCCATGTTGGTCCTCAACCAGATCCAGCCCATCTACGTGAGCTTTGCGGTGCCGGAACAGAATCTCCCGGCGGTTAAGAAATACCTGGCCATGGGGAAGGTCAAGGTCGACGTCGTGGTGCCCGGCGAGGAGAAACACCAGGAGCAGGGCCTGCTCACTTTCGTCAACAATACCGTGGATACGGCCACCGGCACCATCCTTCTCAAGGCCACCTTCGACAACCGGGAGAAAAAGCTGTGGCCCGGGCTGTTCGTCAATGTGGTGGTGCAGCTGACCACCCAGGCGGGGGCCATCCTGGTGCCGTCCCAGGCGATTCAGGCGGGCCAGGAAGGCCAGTTCGTCTTTGTGATCAAACCCGACCTCACGGTGGAGGCCCGCCCGGTGGTGGTGGAGCGCAGCCTGGACGGCGACGTCATCGTCAAGCAGGGGCTGCAGGCCGGCGAGCAGGTGGTGACCACCGGCCAGCTCCGGCTGGTGCCGGGCGCCAAGGTGGAAATCAAGAGCCAACTCTGAGGCGGCTAAGCGCCCATGCACTTCACCGAGCTTTTCATCCGCCGCCCCGTCATGACCACCCTGGTCATGCTGGCCTTTCTCATCTTCGGGGTCATGAGCTACCGGTATCTGCCGGTGAGCGACCTGCCCAACGTCGATTTTCCCACCATCCTGGTGACCGCCAACCTGCCCGGGGCCTCCCCCGAGACCATGTCGTCCGCGGTGGCCACCCCCCTGGAGCGGCAGTTCTCCACCATCGCGGGCCTCGATTCCATGAGTTCCACCAACGCCCTGGGGCTCAGCCAGATAACCCTCCAGTTCAACCTGAGCCGGAACCTGGACGCCGCGGCCCAGGACGTCCAGGCGGCCATCGCCAAGGCGGGCAAGCAATTGCCGCCGGATATGCCCACCCCCCCGATTTATCAGAAGGTCAACCCCGCGGACCAGCCGGTCCTCTATCTGGCCCTGACCTCGCCCACCCTGCCCCTGTCCACCGTGAACGAGTACGGCGACACCATCATGGCCCAGCGCATCTCCATGATCAACGGGGTGGCCCAGGTCCAGGTGTTCGGGGAGCAGAAATTTGCGGTGCGGGTCCAACTGGACCCCAAGGCCCTGGCCAGCCGGGGCCTCGGCATCAATGAAGTGGCCGAGGCGGTGAAGAAGGAAAACGTCAACCTGCCCACCGGGACTCTCTACGGGGCCCACCAGGCCGTCACGGTCCAGGCCACCGGGCAGCTCACCACCGCCTCGGCGTACCGGCCGCTCATCGTCGCTTACCGGGGCGGCAACCCGGTGCGCCTGGAAGAGTTGGGCCAGGTGATCAACAGCGTCTCCAACGACAAGATCGCTTCCTGGTACAAGCACAGCCGGGGCATCGTCCTGGCCATCCAGCGCCAGCCGGGGACCAACACCATCGAGGTGGTGGACGCCATCAAACAGCTGCTGCCCATCTTGAGGCAACAGATCCCGGCGTCGGTGGACATCGTCACCCTGTACGACCGCTCCGTCACCATCCGGGACTCGGTGGACGACGTGCAGTTCACCCTGCTCCTGGCCCTGGGCCTGGTGGTGATGGTGATCTTTCTGTTCCTGCGGAATGTCTCCGCCACCATCATCCCCAGCCTGGCCCTGCCCCTGTCCATCGTGGGCACGTTTTCCGTCATGTACCTTTCGAACTACAGCCTGGACAACCTGTCACTGATGGCCCTGATCCTGTCGGTGGGGTTTGTGGTGGACGACGCCATCGTGGTCCTGGAAAACATCGTGCGCCACATGGAGATGGGGGAGAAGCCCTTTGAGGCGGCCCTAAATGGGTCCAGGGAGATCGGTTTCACCATTCTCTCCATGACCCTGTCCCTGGCCGCGGTCTTCATTCCGGTGCTGTTCATGGGGGGCATCCTGGGCAGGCTGCTGCACGAGTTCGCGGTGACCATCGGGGCGGCCATCCTGGTCTCGGGCCTGGTCTCCCTGACCCTGACCCCCATGCTCTGCAGCCGCTATCTGCGGCCTCCCCGGGAAGAGCGCCACGGCCGGCTCTACAAT
>JBGPBR010000110.1:0-6294 GCA_041481325.1 Desulfobaccia bacterium | reverse complement strand
TTCGATCTTTTCTCTCTCGTTCACTTTTTACCTATTTGTCTAAAATAATTCTTTAAGATTTATTTCCGGAAATAATCCACACCGGGTTCAGGGCTTGCAAATAGGAGCCCTCCCGCAAAGGCCGGGAGCGGCTCACCTGGAGGTGTACCACCTCCACCGGCCAGCCGGCCGCGGCCAGGGTGCGCCGGGCCGACTCCAGGGTCTCCAACCGGGCCGCAGTGAGGACCACTTTGCCCCCTGGTTCCAGGCAAGACATGGCCGTTTTCAGGATGTCGCCCACCCGGGCCCCGCCGCCCCCCACAAAGACCCGCTGGGGGCGGGGCAGCCCCGGGAGAATTTCCGGGGCGTCACCTGACACCACTTCCAGGTTCCCGACCCCGAACTTTTCCCGGTTGGCCCGAATCTGGGCCGCCCGGGCGGGGTCCCGCTCCACCGCAAAGATTTGGCCGCCCGGCAAGAGCAGGCTGGCCTCCAGGGATACCGAGCCGCAGCCGGCCCCCACGTCCCACAGCACCAGGCCGGGGTGCAACTCCAGCTTGGCCAGGACCACGGCCCGCACCTCGGACTTGGTGATGAGTCCCGCCTCATGAGCCAGGGCCTCTTCGGGCAGGCCCAGGTGCAGGGCGCCGGCGCCCGGCTGGCTCTCCTGGGGACCGGGGCTCTCATCCAGGACCACCACCAGGTTCAAGGGGGAAAACTCCATCCCGGCGGCCTCCTCCGGGGTCAGCCGGCTGACCCGCTCCGTGGCCTGTCCCAGGTCTTCCAGGACCCAAAGGCGAGCCTCGGTGCGGCCCTGCTCCAACAAAAATCGGCCAATGGCCCCGGGGGTGTGCTCCGGGTCGGTATAAATAATCAGCTTGGCGGCCCTGCCTACGGCTGCGGCCAGGGGCGCCAGGCCGCGCCCGTGGAGGCTGACCACCACGGCGTCCTGCCAAGAGATTTTCAAGCGGGCGCCGGCGGCCTGCACCGCGGTGACGTTGGGGTGGACCACCACGTGCTCGGGCCCCAGGACCTTCACCACCAGGGGGGCCACCCCGTAAAAATTTGGGTCTCCCGAGGCCAGCACCACCACCCGCATGGTCGCGGCCAACTCGGGGAGCTGCTGGAGGACGCCTTCCGGGTCTTTCCCCAGGGGAATCTTCTTGGCCGGGTGGTCCGGAAAATAGCTTAGAAGCCTTCGCCCCCCCACCAGCACCTGGGCCTCCCGGATTATCTCCAGGGCCCCGGGGGTAAGGTCCGCGGGCGACATGCCCAGGCCCACCACGTGTACGGTATTCATATCATCCTAATTTAGAACCTGTGAAAAGGGTGGGCACGGCCCACCGTTTTTCAGGCCGGAGCCCAGGACATTATAAACCGGGATTCCCTGGCTTCAGTGGCCTTGTCCAGGACTGTGGCCCTTCCACAGAATCGCCCCGGAGAAATCCAGGATAACCGCATCGAGGCCGGGCTCCGGTCCGGCGTAGGTCCTGAGCCCCGCCAACATCCGGCGGCCCACCTCCGAGACCACCTGGGTTGCTCCGGCCCCGGTGAGGATCTCCAGCGCCTGGCGGGCGGTGTTGGCCCGGGCCACGGTCCGGGCCAGCTCGCGGTCGCCCGTCTGCTGCAGGGTCCAGTCCCCCAGCTCGGCCAGGTTCGGCAACCCCCGGGAGGCGTGGGTATGGCCTTTGCCCTGGGCGATTTTCAGGGCCTTGGCAAAGAAGGCGCCAACCGTGACCTCCCGGAACCCCAGGTGGCTCGCCACCTTCAGGGCGAAACGCACGTAATCGCCCATCTGCACGAAGGCCTCGGGCGGCAGCCCCGGCAGTCGGGGCCGCAACAGCTCTTCGCTCTTGCCGCCGGTGGTGAAGACGACCTTCTCCAGCCCCGCGGCCCGGGCGACCTTTAGGGCGGCCACGATGGTGGCCCGGTAGGCCGCATGGGAAAAAGGCTTCACCAGGCCGGTGGTGCCCAGGATGGAGATGCCGCCCACGATGCCGAGACGGGGGTTCAGGGTGCGGCGGGCCAGTTCTTCACCCCGGGGCACGAAGACCTCCACCTCCAGGCGCATGGATGTTCCAGGATATACCTTTTCCCAGACCGACTCAAGCGCGGCCCGGATCATGCGCCGGGGCACCGGGTTGATGGCGGGCTCGCCCACCTTGAGGGACAACCCGGGTTTGGTCACCCGGCCCACGCCCCGGCCCGCAACAAAGACCACGCCTGAGGCGTCTCCGGCGGGCAGCTCCCGGACCCGGGCGCCGATTTCGGCGCCGTTGGTGACGTCGGGGTCGTCGCCCGCATCTTTGATGACCGCGGCCACCCCGGCCGCGCCTTCCCGGCCGTGGCGGTGCAGCGGGATGCTGATCCGGCCGCCGCCGGGGAGCGCCACCTCCAGGGATTCCGGGCAGGGGAGGCCCAGCAATTCCAGGAGCGCCCCCTTAGCCGCGGCGGCCGCGGCGGTGCCGGTGGAGAAGCCCACCCGCAGGTCCCGGCGCCGCCGGGGCGGTCGAGCCGGCTCCTCTTCTTCTAAATTCGGTTCCGCATAGCTTTGGTTTTCCAAAATAATTTTTGTAGGGGTGAGCCCCCTTGTCCGATTGTCCTCAGAGGGTGTCCGTGGTAGGGTGCGTCTTACGCACCATTAATGGCGCCTGAGACGCGCCCTACAACACCGCAGGCATGAAGCCCGATATCAAGATCGGCGGCCCAGTCATTTCATCCGTAGCCGCGCAGGTTAAACATTCATGGCCGACACCGGCCACCCAGAGGATGAAAAATCCCCCCTACCCCCCTTTGTTAAGGGGGGGGTAAAAGTCCCCCATTGAAAAAGGGGGATTTAGGGGGATTTGATTTTTCACGGTAAAGCCTGCAACTACCAGTTTTCACTTAAACCGGAATTGAAAAATACCTGCCGGACGCTTCTGACCTTACTCCTCTTTTAACAGATGGCAAAAACCTTCACAACCACAGCGCATAAAGGGCGGCCACGACCATTAAGCTCGCCAGCCGCACCCCCTGGCTCAGCAGCAGCAGTTCGGTGCCCAGCTTGGGAGCGAAGATGCCCACGTGGGACGGCAGTTGGTGCCGCAAGGCCCGGATGGGGGTAGCCACGATGTTCCCCAGGACCAGGGCCATCACCGTCTGGGGCACCGTCAGGACCCCGGACTGGAGAAAAGCCCCGGCCGCGGCCATACCGGAGGTGAATTCCGCCGCCACGCTGAAGATGACCACGCTGGCCGCCTCCACCGGCAAAAAGGACAAGGTCAGGTGGGAGGCCGCCGCCTCCCGCAGCCACCGGAACAGGCCCCAGTCGTTGGCCGCTACTATCAGGACATAGATGGGCAAAGTATAAAATATCACCCGGGTGAAACGCCGGTTGAATTTATGCCAGATTTCCCGGAGCAGCCGTTCTTGCCGGCGCGGCGCCGGGGTTATGGGCTCGCCGGCGGGCGGGGGCGCCGGGGGCAGCCGCCAGCGCCCGTAAGCCAGCAGGGCGGCGCTGCGCAGCAGGGCCGCAGCGAAGGTGAGCCCCAGGTAAATGAGGCCGGCCTGTTTGGTGAGAGGCAGGATGATGAAAAAGGTGGTGGGCAGATGCAGGAGATACGTGGGGAGCCCCCCGCTGATCAGGTATGCCACCACCATCTCCCGGCGGCTGATTTTGCCTTCCTGGTAGAAGGTCATGAGCAAGGTGTTGGCCATGATGCCGGAGAAAAAGGCGGCGGTGAAACCGGCGCCGCTCTCTTTGGACAGGTGCCCCCAGCGCAGTACCGGGCTCAGCCAGCCCCCCAGCTTGGCGGCCCAGCCCAGGGATTCGATGGCCTGCCCCACGAGCAGCCCCACCCCCATGTATAGCAGCAGCCGCAGCAGGGGCGTCCCCAGCTGGTGGTAAAGCTGCGGCGCCGACAGGCGCCGGGCGCCGCCCCACGGCCCCAGCCAGGCCGCCGCCAGGGCCAGGACCAGGATCAGAAGGAGCAGCAGCCACCGCCGCCTGCCTCCCTGGGTTTGAGACCGGGCCAACTCAGTACCCCTTCCCCTTTTTCTTGATAATGATCATGGAAAGGTAAGGCATGGCGCGGCCTTTGAGGTCCCGGAGGTCCTCCACCACGGTTTCGCAGTCCAAGCCGCAGCGGCTGATGCAGGTGGCCCGGTCCAGGAGGTCGAGTTCCTCCAGGGCCTGGTAGATCTCCTCAAAGTGGCGGTAGGTCTTGAGCATGACGATGTTGTCCGACTTCTCCACCGCTTCCCGCAACCGGGAGGCGCCCATGGCCCCGGAGACCACGTAAAAAGATTCCTCCCCTTCGGTCAACGGGATATGGGTCAGGGCCGCGGCCGCGGCATACGAGGTGATCCCGGGGATGGTGACGATGTTCAGCCCCGGTTGCAGCTTTTTCAAGGTCTTCAACAGGTAGCCGAAGGTGGAGTAAGTCAGCGGGTCCCCCAGGGTGACGAAGGCCGCGTCCGCTCCCGTAGCCAATACCTCCAGGACCCGCCGGGCGTTGGCGTCCCAGGCCTCCTGGAGCAACTGCCGGTCCTTGGTCATGGGGAAGGGCAGGTGTTCGATGCCGGCGCCGTTCAGGTGCGACCGGACGATGTTCAGGGCCAGGCTGTAGCTGTTCTTGGTGGAGCAGGAAGCAAAGATGTGGGGCACCCGCCGCAGCACTTTCAGCGCCTTCAGGGTGAGCAATTCCGGGTCGCCCGGTCCCACGCCAATCCCGTAAAGGGTCCCGATGGTCGGGGTCATGAGCTAGTCCTCCAGGGCGAGGATGGCCAGGGCGTTGATGACGCTGGCCGCCGCCGCGGAGCCCCCCTTGGGCCCCAGGGCGGTGATAAAGGGAAAGTTCTGTTGCGCCAGCAGTTCCTTGGACTCACTGGCGTTGACGAAACCCACCGGGAGGCCCACCACCAGGGCCGGGGCCGGCGCCCCGGCCGCCAGGAGCTCCAGTAGCCTCAGCAGGGCGGTGGGGGCGTTGCCGATGGCCACGATGCCCCCGGCCAGGCGCGGCAGGGCCATCTCCATGGCCACCGCGGCCCGGGTGGTGCCCAGGCGCGCCGCCGCAGCCGCCACCTCCGGCTCAGCCATCAGGCAGAAGGCCTCCACCCCCAGGCGGGACAGGCGGCCGGTGGAGATGCCGGAGAGCAGCATGCGGGTGTCGGCGCCCACCGGGCGGCCCTGGCGCAAGGCTGCCACCCCCGCGGCGACCGCCCGGGGGTGGAACCGCACGGTCTCGAGATAGTCCAGGTCCGCGGTGGTGTGGATCAGACGCCGGACCACCGGCCAGACGTCCGGCGGCTGAGAGTGGGAGCCCACCTGGGCCTCGATGCGCCGAAAGCTCTCGGCCTCGATCTCCCGGGGCAGGCGCGGTTGCCAATCCATGTTTTCTCCTTTGAGCAAGATGCAGATTCGGTTGAGGGGAGGGCCGGGGGAAAGCGATTCCCCCGCCCTCCCCCCAAACTCCCCTCCCAACCCCCCATATGGGGTTCGGGAGAGGGGGTAGGGGGTTCCCACCGGCGAGACGCCCGGGCTACTTGCCCCTGACCTCCTGCTTCAATTCCTTATAATCCCGGCAACTTTCAACCAGATGCCGGGCCACTTCCGGGTTGCTGCCGAAGTGCAGGTGCACGTAACTGGCCAGGACGTTTTGCCCGCCATAGCCCTCGGCCCGGGGGGCGCCGCCCTGCCGGCCGCTAATCCGGTAGGGGCGCTTCAGGTCCGGAGGTTCCGCCACCACTTCCGAGTAGTGAAATTCATGGCCCCGGGCCCTGATGCCCGCCGGCCCCAGGAGGCCCGGCGCCGCCATGACGATCTCCCGGTACCCCAGGGCCTTGAGGCGGGGCAGCATGCGCACCGCCAGGGGCAGCACCCCGGCCATGGGGTGGCGCTTGCTGTTAAGGTCGGTGATTTCCTCGGAGAGATACATCAGCCCGCCGCACTCGGCGTAAACCGGGAGGCCACGGGCGGCCGCCTCCCGGATGGCCCGGCGCATGGAGTCGTTGGCCGCCAGTCCCGCGGCCTGCAGCTCGGGGTAGCCGCCGCCCAGGTAAATCCCGTCCAGGTTTTCGGGGAGCTCCCGGTCGGCAAGGGGCGAAAACGGCACTATCTCTGCCCCGAATCGGGCCAGCCATTCCAGGTTCTCCGGGTAATAGAAGCAAAAGGCCTGATCCCTGGCCACCCCCAGGCGCACGGTGGCAGGCGCGGCCGCCTGCGGCGCCGGGTCGGCCAGCGGTATAGTGGGCAGGGCCGCCAGGAGCGCCTCCATATCCAGGTTGGCCTCCATCAAATCGGCCAGGGCCGCCAGGTACGCCTCATCCAGGGGG
>JBGPBR010000109.1:0-6394 GCA_041481325.1 Desulfobaccia bacterium | reverse complement strand
CTCGGCCAGTGGTGGTGAGGGAAGAACGACCAGGCACCGCCAAGACCCCGAAGGGAAAAAGCGGGCGTTATGGGGTTAAACCCCAGGGCGCCCGCTTTTTCTTGGTGCTCTTGGTGTCTTGGTGGTGGATCTTTATTTATTTTGACTTGTGCTCCTGCTTGCCTTTCTGCTTCTTCAGATAAACCATGAGCACGGCCAGGGCCGCGGGGGTTACCCCGGAGATGCGGGCCGCCTGTCCCAGAGACCGGGGCCGCACCTCCTTAAGCTTGTGCCGCACCTCGTGGGACAGCCCCGGCACCCGGTCGTAATCGAAGCCATCCGGGATGCGCCGGCCTTCGGCCTGGGCCAGCTTCAGCGCGTCTGCCTCCTGGCGCTTCAGGTAGCCGTCGTATTTGTACTTGATTTCGATCTGCTCCACCACCTGGGGCGGGACTGGGGGCTCCTCGCCGGCGAGACGGTAGAGGGCGGGCAAATCCAGCTGGGGCCGCTTCACCAGGCTCAGGATGGGGGTGGGCTCCCGCAAGGGGGCGGTGCCCCGGCCGGCCAGTTCCCGGTTGACCTCGGGGGTGGGGAAGACCCGCCGGCCCGCCAGGCGCGCTTCCTCCTCCTGCATCAGGCGTTGTTTTTCCTTGAGGCGCGCCAGGGCCTCTTTTTCCACCAGCCCCAGCTCGAAGCCCCACTCCGTCAGGCGGGCGTCGGCGTTGTCCTCCCTCAGGAGCAGCCGGTACTCCGCCCGGGAGGTGAACATGCGGTAGGGCTCCCGGGTGCCCCTGGTCACCAGGTCGTCCACCAGCACCGCCATGTAGGCCTGGGAGCGCTGGGGCAGAAACGGCGGGCGCCCCAGCACCTGGCAGGCGGCGTTGACCCCGGCCCACAGGCCCTGGGCCGCGGCTTCCTCGTAACCCGAGGTGCCGTTGATCTGCCCCGCCAGAAACAGGCCCCGGACCAGCTTGGTCTCCAGGGTGGAAGTAAGCTGCAGGGGGTCCACGTAATCATATTCGATGGCGTAGGCCGGACGCATCACTTTGGCCGCTTCCAGCCCCGGCACGCTGCGGAACAGCTCCAGCTGCAGCTCCACCGGCAGGCAGTTTCCCAGGCCCTTGGCGTAGATTTCCGCGGTGTCCCGGCCCTCGGGCTCCAGGGTCACCTGGTGGGACGCTTTCTCGGGAAAGCGCATCACCTTGTCTTCGAGAGACGGGCAGTACCGGGCGCTCACCCCTTTGATCACCCCGCTGTACAGCGGCGAAAACCGGATGTTGTCCCGGACCAGCCGGTGGGTGGCGGGGGTGGTGTGGGTCACGAAGCAGGTCACCTGCGCCGCGCCCAGGCCCCCGGGGGGGGTGCGCCAGGAGAAGGGTCGGGGCTGCGGGTCTCCCGTGAGGGTGCCCATGGAGGCGAAATCGATGGAGCCGGCCGCCAGGCGCGGCGGCGTCCCGGTCTTCATGCGTCCCATTCGGAACCCCAACTCCTTAAGGTGGGCCGCCAGGGAGGTGGCCGCAAACTCCCCGGCCCGGCCGGCCGGGATGCGGACCTCGCCGATGTGAATCAAGCCGTTTAAGAAGGTGCCGGTGGTAATGAGCACCGCCCGGGCCCGGTAGGCCATCCCCAGGGTCTCCACCACCCCGGTTACCCGGCCGTCCTCCACCAACAGCCGCGCTACCATGGCCTCCCGCAGGTCGAGGCGCCCTTGCCGCTCCAGCAGGGCTTTCATGGCCAGGCGGTAGGCCTGCTTGTCGCACTGCACCCGGGTGCCGTGCACCGCGGGTCCCTTGGAGAGATTCAGGGTGCGGAACTGGATGCCGGTGAGGTCGGCCAGGCGCCCCATAACCCCCCCCAGGGCGTCGATCTCCTTGACCAGGTGCCCCTTGGCCAGGCCCCCCACCGCCGGGTTGCACGCCATCTGGGCCATGGTGTCCAGGTTAAGGTTGAACAACAGGACCTGGAGGCCCATGCGGGCCGCGGCCAGGGCCCCCTCACAGCCGGCGTGGCCGGCCCCGATGACGATCAAATCATATTCTTTGGGATAAAAGGCCATACCGGGAAACTTCGGGCTTGAATTAATTCCTTCGGATGCTTATCTGAAAATCAACGCATACCTAGAGCTGAGGAGGAGTATATGGTTCATCCTGTGCACCGACAAGACCCCGACAAACTGGCCCATCGCACCTATAAGACCATAGAGCCGGCAGGGGAGGTTGCGGTGGCGCAGCGCCCCGAAGGTGCCGTAAAGTTGCTGTTCTACACCTGCAGCGGGGAGAAAACGGCCTGCCACACCGAAATAACCATGGACCGGAACGATGCCTTCAACTTGGCCATGGAGATCCTGCAACAAGCTTACCGGGTGGGACAGGCAGAATAATTCCCACGGATTTCTGCCGAGGGGCGGGTCACCCCCGCCCTTTTTTTATTCTTTGTTGCCCTCAAGTCTTGCAGCCGCAGGGCTTCACCGCTCCCACTCCACTTCCCGCACCAGGTCGATGAACTCCTGGGACTCGCCGTAGGCTTTCATGGCTTCCTGGTAGTCGATCCAGACCCGCCAGAGGGCCACCCACTGGGAGTTGTGCCAGTAATAGGGACTCTCCTGACCCTGCTCCGTGATGCGGAGGAAGTAGTCGTATTCTTCCTGGCAAAAATCGCACAGCCGGTAGGGCCCCTTGTAGCGCTTGTACATTTCGTGGGTCTCAAACTGAGCCCCGCATTTGGCGCAGCGGGCCAGGCACCTGGTGCACTGCGCCACCTTGCGCACCACTTCCAGCTTCTTGGCCTTGTCGATCTTGGCCCGTTTCCGCTGTCCCTGCTTGAGCCTATCTTCCAGGTCGATGACCTTGGACATGGCCGACCTCGGTCTCTGGGACCGTTTCCTTGCTCCGCCGTGGGGGCAAAACCGGAAAGGAAACGGAACCGTTAGCTTTTTTATTCCTACCTGTACTAGGATAACAGTATGTCCCGGACGGGTCAAGACATGGGATTTCGGCGGCGGCCCCCCGACAAAAAAGCAGGGCCGGGGCCCTACTTTTATGCCGTGGTTCCTATGGGAGGTGGGAGCTAGTGGTATAACATCATAATATAACTATAAATAATGGTTAAGGTTAGGGGCGGTTCGCCCCCCACCCCTACAAGGCCCCATGGGAGGGGGAGATAATTCTTAAATATCGCGATACTTTTAAGCCTATCCCCTAGTTTCTGCCTGACCGGCCCCAACGTCCCCAGGCCGCCAGCCCCAGGAGGGACGGGCCCAAAAGCAGGGCCGTGGCCGGGGTCGGGACCGGGCAGCCCGAGTCGCTCACGCACACCTCATACCAGACCGCGGAGCCGATGGGGACATCGTTGAACTCCAGCACCAGGGCGTAGGCATTGGCCAGGCTGGGCTGCTCGACGATGGAGACCGAGCCCCGGGCGTTCAGCGCCGTCAGCAGCAAGGGCTGGCCGTCGGCGGGCAACGGGGGGGTGAGACCGGTAAAGACCGAGGAATAAGCTTCAACACTAGGGCCGATGGCCTCTTGCGGCCAGACGGGATACCACTCCACCTGGTTCATGGCAGAGGTCGTGATCACCGTGGGGAAGTTGGGAACCGGGTCGTTGGGTCCGGCCCCGATGATGTGCAGGCCCACCGGCCACATGTCAAAATGGTGCCACTGCAGGGTGTCTCCCTGGATAATAAGCTGGTCTCGTCCGTCGATGACTGCCTTGATATCCAGGGTGAAGGCCTGGGCGACGCCGGGGAGGCAGGCCACCGCCAGGGCGACCGCCATTGCCAGCAGGCGCAATCTGGAATGCCGTTGAGTTGTCATAAGGTTGTCCTCCTTTGGGCCTGAGGCCGCTTCCATAAGCAAATGAACTACAATAGCAATAAAGCCGGCAAACCCAGAGGCCGAAAAAAAACCGGGCCGCCTCGTACCCAGGCAACCCGGCTATCTCAATCCTATAGAGACCCGTGGCTTTCCGCCCCCATTTCACAATGGGTTTGGCTCTTTCAAGGTAGGTTTAATTTAAGCACAAGAAAATTAAGCTGTCAAGTATATACTTCAAAAAAATTATGAAAAATTTTAAAAATGTGGGGGGAGCAATCGAAAAGTCTTCTGTTGGCCCGCTTGGGAAAATGTGGGACGCCCGCCCTCGGGTTTTCCGGTTGCGGCCGCGTCGGGCCCGAAGCTCCCTATTCCTGGCCGGAACCGTTCGGCTCGCCGTTGGGGTCCAGGTTGAAGAGCCGCCGCACCAGGTCCAGTTCCCGGTGGGGCTTCTTGGAGTGGTGGTTGCGTTTCAGGAAGAGGATGGGGTCGTGGAGCAGCTTCTGGGTAATGGAGCCGGTGAGCACCTCCAGGGCCTGGCGCTGCTCCGGGGTGAGGGGGCCGAGATGGGCCAGGGTCTTTTTGAGTTCCGCCTCGCAGATGGCTTCGGCCTTGTCTTTGAGGGCGATGATGGTGGGAAAGACCTCCAGGGTTCTCAGCCAGTCCTGGAACTTGAGGGTCTCTTCGGCCACCAGCCGCTCCGCCTTGGCGGCTTCCTGGCGGCGCTGCTCCATGCCATGCTCCGCCACTTCCTGGAGGTCGTCGATGTTATAGAGATAGACGTTGTCCAGCTCGTTGATGGCCGGGTCCAGGTCCCGGGGCACCGCGATGTCGATGAGGAAGAGGGGCCTCTGTCGCCGCCGGCGCATGGCGGCTTTGACCTGGTCCCGGGTGAGGAGATAGTTGCCGGCGCCGGTGGAGCTGAGGAGGATGTCGGCGGTGAGGAGCTGGGGTTCCAGTTCTTCCAGGGACACGGCCTGGCCGCCGAAGCGCTGGGCCAGGTGCACCCCTCGTTCCAGGGTGCGGTTGGCCACGGTGATTGAGGCCACCCCCTGGCCCCGCAGGTGGTCCAGGGCCAGTTCCGCCATCTCCCCCGCCCCCAGGAGCAGGACGTTCTTGCCGGTGAGTTCCCCGAAGATCTTGCGGCCCAAGGTGACCGCGGCGTAGCTGACGCTCACCGCGTGGTCGCCGATGCCGGTCTCGCCGCGCACCCGTTTGGCCACCGAGAAGGCCTTGTGCAGCAGCCGGTTCAGAATGGGGCCGGTGGCCTGATTTTCCGTGGCCTGGCGATAGGCCGCCTTCAGCTGGCCCAGGATCTGGGGCTCTCCCAGGACCATGGAATCCAGGCTGGCGGCCACCCGGAAGAGGTGCCGCACCGCCTCTCCGTCCCGGTGGAGATAAAAGCACTCCTCCAGGGCCGCCGGGGGAGCTTCCGGGTGGCTGGAGAAGAAGGACTTAACCTGGAGGGCGGCGGCTTCCGGCTCGTCGGTGACGCAGATAAGCTCCACCCGGTTGCAGGTGGTGTAGAGCAGGACCTCGGAGACCTCCGGGCTGGCCTTCAGGCGAAGGTAGGCCTGGGCCAGGTCCGGGATGAGGCCGGCCAGCTTTTCCCGCAGGGCCACGGGAGCCGTCTGGTGGTTGACGCCGCAGAGCAGGAGGTTCATGGCTGCAAGAGAAACTTGGCAAAGCTGTGGTAGCCGGTGAGCCACAGGCTGGCGCCCACGAAGGTGGCGGCCAGCACCAGGAAACCGCAGATGGCGAGCCAGGCGGCCCGGCGGCCCCGCCACCCCACGGTGAGGCGCTCGTGGACCAGCACCGCATAAATCAGCCAGGCGAAAAGGGTCAGGATTTCCTTGGGGTCCCAGCTCCAGAACCGCCCCATGACGTGCTGGGCATAGAGCGACCCGGAGACGATGCCGCTGGTGAGCAGGGGGAAGCCGATGGTGAGGCACCAGTAGTTGAGGGTGTCCAGTTGGGACAGGGACGGCAGCCGCCGGTAGAAAAAGCCGAATTGCTTGGATTTGATCTGGCGCTCCTGGATCAGGTAGAAGATGCCGCCCAGGAAGGCCAGGGCCAGGGCGGCGTAGCCCAGGAGGGTCAGGGTGATGTGCGCCGTCAGCCAGAAGCCCTGGAGGAGAGGTGAAACGGTGCCCTGGCCCCGGGGCAGGATCAGGGCGCCGGAAACCAGGAGCGCCGCCAGGGGCGCCGCCAGGGCCCCCAGGACCTTGATGGGGTAGCGCCAGTTGAGCAGCAGGAACACCGCCACCAGGGCCCAGTCGAAGACCAGCAGGGTATTGCCGAAGGTGGCCACCGGCAGGTAGCCGAAGATCCAGGTTTCCTGAATCAGGGCCAGGGTGTGGGCCGCCAGGCCGCCGCCCATGACCCAGGCCCCCCAACGACAATAATCCTCCCGCTGGATGAGAAAAAACCCCAGCCACAGGACGGTGGCCCCGAAGTAGGCGATCAGGGTCAAGTATAGAAAAAAATGGCTCATAAGTTAGCGCTCAGCAGGCAGCTTTCAGCAAAGACCACGCTAAAGCGCCCTAATGATAATGGGCGCTGCCCGCCATATTATTTTAACCATTTTGGGGGGATGGGAGGGGTCT
>JBGPBR010000108.1:0-6425 GCA_041481325.1 Desulfobaccia bacterium | reverse complement strand
CCGAAACCACGACCACCCCTGGGGCAGGCCCCCGGGGGCCTGCCCCAGGGGTGGTCCAAATCACAATAATCCTTTGCCAACTTCGACCATGACCAGGACTTCAATAAAGCGTATCTTAAACTAAGATACAAGGGTGGGCACCGCCCACCATCAATCCGTTTCGAGAAGTTCCAATAGGTTGGCGGCGCAGGGGCCTCGCCTGTCCCGTAGGGGCGGGTTAAAAACCAGCCCCTACCCACCAACAAGTGAATTCATTTCATGCGAGCTGACAGTCAGTCCGCCTCCCCATCCTCCGGGGCCGGGTTGGCTGAAAAGCCGCAAATTAACAAATAAGAGCAATACTTACAGGCCCCTGGTTGCTTGCCCGCCGGGGCCGGGGCCGGGTCGGGCCGGAAATCGCCCGCGGCCAGGCGCCGGGAAAGGGCCCCCACCCGCGCTTCCCAGGTCTGGAGCAATTCGGGCCACTGTTCGGCCTTTTTCCCGAAATCCTCATACTTCAGGTGCTTTTCCCGGGAGGACTTGAGGCCGATGAAGCCGGCGCCGAGCTCCGCATCGTCCGCCGGCGCGGCCACGCAGCCTCGCCGCACGGCCAGCAGGTAGCAGGGCAACTGGTGCTCGTCGGCGTCGTCAAAGACTGTTTTGGCCTTGGGGATCTCGCCGGTCTTGTAATCCCACACCAGCAGCCGGCGCTTTTCGGCATGAAAGTCCAAGCGGTCGATGCGCCCCTTGAGGGCAAAGAGCCAGTCCCGGCCCCGCAAATCCTGGAACCGCGCCTCCAGGCCGAGCCAGCGCCAACCCTGGCGGAAGCGCTCCTCCTCCAGCCGCAGCCACTCCCCCAGCAGGCCGCCATCCTCCCCCAGCCAGCGGTCCCATTCCGCCTGCCAGTGGAGGTCGCCCAGCCGGTCCCGCAACAGGTCCCGGGCCGTATTCTCCAGAATCTCCCGGGCCCGGGCCTGGTCCCACCCATGCCCTTTTTCCAGGTACCCCTTGAAGTCCGCGGCGAATCGGGCCAGCACCCGGTGCAGCGCCTCGCCCCGTTCCCGGGGATCCAGGCCGGTGTCGATCTCCGGCAGTTCCGCCAGCTTTAAATGGAACTCCAACAGATACCGGCAGGGGCATCTCAGGGCGACAGCCGCCTGGCTGAGGGAAAGTTCGGCGGGCAGGGGCAAGGGCAAAGGGCCGTCGCCATACCCCCGAAAGGGCGGCAAGGACCGGGACCGGAAAGCCGCCAGCACCGCCGGCGACCGCAGCCAGGCGGCCTGGGGGGCGCTCAGGGCCGCGCTCTCCCTGGCTTCCCACCTGCCCGGATACAGGGGGCTGCCCACCCTTTCTTCGTCATCCGCCAGCCCGGGCCGGGTCAGGACGATCTCCGGCGCCCCCCCCATAAAGGTGGTGAACAGCTCCCGGGCGAACCGGTGCTGGCTTTGATAGGTCCCTCCGAGGACGGCCTGTTTTTCCCGGCCGCTGAGCAGGGGCAAGGGCCGGGGCGGCGGCGGCAAGGCCCCGGAGTTCAGCCCCAGGCAAAAGACCCGGGAGAAGGCGAGCCCCCGCATCTCCAGCCAACCCAGGATTTGTATCCCCGCTTCCCGGACTCCGGGACCGGGCAGCAGCACCTGGCGGGCCCCGCAAAGGAGCCAATCCTGGAATTCCGCCGCGGTCAAGTTTTCGGACCTTAGGGCCTGCTCCAGTTCCTTAACCAGGGCCCCGAGCCGGTCCCATTGCCAGGATTCGGCCTCATCCAGCTCTCCGGGGAATCCCAGGTCCCGCCAGGCGGCATCCAGCCCGGCGGTCCACTCCCGACCGGCCGCCGCCTCCAGGTGCAAAACGGCCCGGACCAGGTCCAGCCGGGCCAGGGTTTCTTCCGGGTCCCGCAGTTCCCGGTCCCGGGCCGCCGCTTCCCGGAGGTAGTCCCAGCCCCGGTCCGCCCGGCGCTCCCGGAAGGCCCGGTCCCACGAAGCCAGGGAGTCCCGTTGCGGTTGGAACCGGCCGCAGTATGGGGAGAGAAGCAGCGACACCAGGTCTTCCCGGCTCTCGGTGGCGGCGAACTTCAAGGGCAGCAGCGCCGCCTGGAACAGCGGGGTGTCCGCCAGGCAGGGGCCGTGGGAGGAGTTGTAGGCCCAGCCCCCGTCCGAGTGCGCGGGCCCCAGCAATTCCCCCAAAACCCGCAGGAATTGCGGGGCGTAATTGTCCATCTCCGGAGAAGTGACGGCCAGCCGGTGCAGCGGGATGCCGTCCCGTTGGGCCGCCTCCAGCAGGGCGGCCGCCACCCACTCCATCTCCTGCCCCTTATCCGGCAGGACCACGGCCCGGGTCACCGCCTGCAACCCTCCCTCCACCCGGAGGTGCTGCACCCGGGTGCGGTCCTCCAGGGCCGCCAGAAAGGCTGCTTCCGCCGGGGCCGGCGTCTCCAGGCCCACCACCAGGACTCGGTCCGGCAGCCTGATTTTTCCTGCCTGCAAGGCGCCCAAAAGGTAAGCCGGCAGCTCGCCGGGACTGAGCCAGCCCCCCTCCCGGAGCAGCCCGGCGTAAGCCCGGGTAACCTGGCGCCGCCAGGCCACCAGGGGGCCGTCATCCCCCGCCGCAGAAAAGGCAGGGCCGGCATCCTCCCCCGCCGGCGACTGGCGGCCCAGGAGGTTGTGGGCTTCGTCCAGGGCCTGGGCCCATTGCAGGGCCGGGGTGGGCCCTTCGGGCGGCGGCGCCGCGGCGAGAGCCCGGCGCCACAGGGCCAGGCGGGTCAGCGTCGGCGCCAGGACCTCCCGGGGCCACAACGACCGGAACAGGTCGGCCAGCCAGCCTTGCAGGGTGACCAGGGGCAGCGGCTCCCAGGCGGCGCCGCCCCCGGCCGTCTCCCGGAGCCGTTGCCGGTGCCAGACCTGATGGGCCAGGCGCTGGTGGGGCACCACCGTCAGGGAAGCGGGGGACTCCCGCAGCAGAAAGTCCTGGAGCTCATCGCTGCTGGCAAAAGAACGGTGGGCGGTCAAGCGGTGACTCCTTAAAGTGCGGCCCGGCGCCGGCCTTGCCCCCGGCCGGGGCGGTCACTTTGGGGGGAACAGGCGAAGAGGCGAACAGACGGAGAGGATTCCGGCAGATTTTCGCAACGCCGGCCCTGCCCGCCAGGTCTGTCCGAAATTTTCATGGGCAATTTTGGGGTGGCGCCAGGGTCTCGCCGGTGCTTGGCTTAGGGGCCCGGGGCGCACCCTACACGGCTTTTCAGGACAGTTGCTCCTGGGCCGTTGGCTCACCCGTAAGTAATGAAAAACCGCGGTAGCACAGGCTTTCCAGCCTGTGCCCGAACCCCCGGGGGCGGATCTCCCACCTGAAACCAAGCATTGCTTGGCCAAGGTTGAGGTGGGCCGTGCCCACCCTACAAATTTATCTCGAAAAGCAAAATTAAGCCCAAGCTCTGTGACCCAACCTGCCGTTTCGAACCGCCTCAATCCTGCGACGGTTCCGATTTGTGGTTCAAAATCTGCCGCAGCTCCTCCCCTTCCAGGACCTCTTTTTCCAGCAGGATCATGGCCGTCTTCTCTAAGAGCGGTTTTTCCCGCTCCAGGATTTCTCGGGCCCGCCGGTAAGCCCGGTCCACCAGGGTTGCCACCTCCCGGTCGATGTCCTGGGCGGTGGCTTCGCTGTAATCCTTGGTCCCCTGGGGCATGGCGATTTCCAGGAACAGGGGCCGCCGCTCCCGCTCGAAGGTCATGGGCCCCAGCTTCTCGCTCATGCCGTATTCCCGCACCATGGAACGGGCGATATCGGTGGCCCGGAAGATGTCGTTCTGGCCCCCCGTCGAAATTTCTCCGAAGATTACCTCCTCGGCCACCCGGCCCCCCATCATCACGGCCATGCGGTCTTCCAGTTCGGTCTTGGTCATGAGGTAGCGGTCCTCGGTGGGCAGTTGCATGGTGTAGCCCAGGGCCCCGATACCCCGGGGGATGATGGAGACCCGGTGCACCTTGTCGGTGGTGGGCAGCGCCTCGGCCACCAGGGCGTGGCCCGTCTCGTGGTAGGCGACGATCTCCTTTTCCCGGGGGTTCATGACCCGGTTGCGTTTTTCCAGGCCGGCCACCACCCGGTCGATGGCCTCCTCGAGGTCATCCATCTCCACCGCGGTCTTGTTCTTCCGGGCCGCCAGCAAAGCCGCCTCGTTGACGAAGTTGGCCAGGTCCGATCCCACCATCCCCGGGGTGCGGGCCGCCAGGGTGGTCAGATTTACCTCGGGGGAGAGCTTGACGCGCCGGGTGTGGATCTTCAGGATGTCTTCCCGCCCATGCAGCGACGGCCGGTCCACCAGGATGTGGCGGTCGAAGCGCCCGGGCCGGATGAGGGCCGGGTCCAGAATCTCCGGGCGGTTGGTGGCCGCCATCATGATGACGCCTTTGCGGGTGTCGAACCCGTCCATTTCCGAGAGCAACTGGTTCAGAGTGTTCTCCCGTTCCTCGGGGCCACCCATGGGGCTGAACCCCCGGGCCTTGCCGATGGCGTCCAGTTCGTCGATGAAAATAATGCACGGCGCCTTTTCCTGGGCCGTGGCGAACAGGTCCCGGACCCGGGCCGCGCCCACCCCCACGAACATTTCCACGAAATCGGAGCCCGTCAGGCTCATAAAAGGCACCCCGGCCTCCCCGGCCACGGCCCGGGCCAGCAGGGTCTTGCCGGTGCCGGGCGGGCCCACCAACATTACCCCCTTGGGAAGGTTGCCTCCCAACGTCTGGAACTTGGCCGGGTTTTTTAAGAACTCGATGATCTCCTTCAATTCCTCGATGGCTTCATCCACCCCGGCCACGTCGGCGAAAGTGACCTTGGTCTCATCCTGCATGTAGACCTTGGCCTTGCTCTTGCCCACGGTCATCAGGCCCCCGGCCCCGGTGCCGATCTTGCGGAAAAAATAAACCCAGATAACCACCAGCAACAGGGTGGGCAGGATCCAGGAAAGGAGGCCGGTAAGCCAGGTTTTTTCCTGGACCCCCCGGTATTTGAGGTTTTGTCTGGCCAGAAGCGCGGTGAGCTCGGGGTCGTCCACCCGCACCGTGGTGAACCCGGGCTCCTTTTTGTCGAACTGTTTCTCCAGCTTCTTGGGCAGGTCCGTCTCTTTCCTTTCCTTGGCCAAGTCCTCTATGCCGTTGGGCAAAATCTTGCCCTTGATGGTCTCAGAGCTGATGACCAGGTCATTGACGCCCTTGGTTTCCACCAGGCGGTGGAATTCGCTGTAACTGATTTCAAAGGGCCGCTCCGCGGTGCTGTAATACTGGAATACCAACAGCCCCGCCATGATGGCCAGCAGATAGATGATGGAGTAGCGCACCGTGGAAGATGGCGGTTTTGCAGCCATGGTCACCTCGTGATGTCTTGAAGTCATAATATAATGACTTTGGCGGGATTGGCAACCAAACTTGCAGATACCCCCGGGCATCGGCAGCCCGGGTTCATATGTTCATGGCAAGCAGGGCTGGCGGCGGTGGTGGCCTATTTACAAAACTGCAGTAAATGATATTATTTTAAGATAAACTATTTCCTGGAGGGTTTTCAGTGAGCGATATCAAAGCATCGGTGGAGCAGGCCCTGGCCAAGATCCGCCCTATGTTGCAGCGTGACGGTGGGGACATTGAACTGGTGGAAGTCACCGACGGGGTGGTGAAAGTGCGGCTGACCGGCGCCTGTAAAGGCTGTCCCATGTCCCAGATGACCTTGAAGCAGGGAGTGGAAAAACTCCTGATGAAGGAAGTGGCGGGACTCAAATCAGTACAGGCAGTGTAAGGCCGAGGGCCGCAGCGCGGCCCTCTTTCTGCGGACGGCCTGGGATTGCAGCCCGGTTAAAGGCATCCGACCCAGGCCGGTCCCAATTGTGCTTGACATCTTACCGCCCGACGCCATAATTAAACCACGTGGGGATGTAGCTCAGCTGGAAGAGCGCCTGCTTCGCATGCAGGAGGCCAGGGGTTCAAGTCCCCTCATCTCCACCAATAATTTAGGCCACTTAGGTGGCCTTTTCTTTTTCCTCAACCGGGTTAGTGAGTAGGTCACTGAATAGGTGGGCGTTTTATAGCCGTTTGGCCGCATCTCTCAGGCTTCTTTGCTGAGATAAAACCTTAGGCGGCTGGGGGTGCGGGTTTAAGGATAAAAGATCGTAAAAAAGAAGTCATGGGGATACTGTCAAATCAAGCCTGATTCAGGACACATCGCTTTCAATCAAACGGAAAGTGGAGATACTCGCTTTTTTTTGACAGGTCTTCGGCCCACACTATAAATTAGTAGCTCTCTGCCTTCCCGGTAAAGCCTCATCAATCGATCCTGCCATCTGGAAGGTGCCCCATGTGCCTTAAGTAACTGCCACATCTCCTCTGGCTCAATTGGCAACCTTTTCCACCACACATGACGAATGAGATCATAGAAAAGCTGCATATCGGGCGAACGATTATGACCCCAAT
>JBGPBR010000107.1:0-6430 GCA_041481325.1 Desulfobaccia bacterium | reverse complement strand
GAAGACGGCGCTTAACCTGGTGGGCAACCGTTACGGGTTAGATGGCACCGCCCGGCAACTCCTGCACCGGGGGGTCTTTGCGCCCCCCGAGGCCGCGGCCCGGCGGGCCAAACTCAAGCGGCTCCGGGACCTGGCCGGCCGAGGACTAGCGGTGGACGGCCACAACGTGCTCCTCACCCTGGAATGCGCCCGGCGGGGCCTGCCCCTGGTGGCCGCGGACGACGGCTTCATCCGGGACGTGGGCCAGATTTCCCGGGCCTTCCGGCCATCCCCCGGGACCGACCAGGCCCTGGAACTTCTGGCCGCTTACCTGGCGAGGCACCGGCTGGGGGCCCTCAAAGTCTACTACGACGCCCCCATGAGCCGCAGCGGGGAACTGGCCCGGCGCACGGGGGAGGTGTTCGCGGCCCGGGGCCTCGAAGTCGAGGCCGCGGCGGTGCCGGTGCCGGAGCGGCTGCTCACGGCCTTTCCCGGCCCCATCGCCACCAGCGACACCGCTTTGCTGGACGCCTGTGACGAGATCGTGGACCTGGCCGGCGAAATCATCCGGGAGCAGAAACTCGGCACCTGGTTGGAACTTAGCGCCGATAACCAGGACTTCTGATATGAATTTAGACCTCTGCGCCTCCTGGACCTCTGCTAAATCACCCATTTTGTCATTCTGAGGGGGCGAAGCGACCGAAGAATCTCAGGATTACGAGATCCTTCGCGCCGCTCAGAATGACAGTGCTGGTAGCCGCAGGCTTCAGCCTGGGTCGGAGGCGAGTCGCCTGGTCCCCTTGATTGCTTGCGACTTATGATGCGATAGCTCAGGCGAGATTTGTCAAATCCCCTCGCCCCATTGGCGGACCCGATTCACCGGCAGGCTCCCCTGCCATTTGCGGCCAAAAATCTAGGCCGCCTCCCCCGCCCGGGGGGTTGCCAAATCGATGATTTTTGATTATATGTTTAGTGGCATGGGCGGTTAACTCAGTGGTAGAGTGCCATCCTCACACGGTGGAAGTCGCTGGTTCAAATCCAGTACCGCCTACCAGCAAATTCAAGGGGTTACGGCCTTTGACCGTGACCTCTTTTCGCTTTTTGGGACCATTTTGTGACCGGCAGCCTCAAAAATGGCATTTTCCAACTCGCAGGCGGCAGGGCATCCCGGGGTCAATATTATTCAGATGGAAATTTTCTGATTTATCAGCCCGAGAGGCCCGGTCTCATTCAGGAAAAGCGTTTACTCTCTCCCGAGGGCAATACCGCAAAAACTTTTGCCCACTTTGAAGAATAAGCCCAGTAGCTATCTTAATTTATTATGGATATGTCGATCAATGGGTTTGATTTAGCCTGCCGTCCTTCAAGTGGTAAACATAGTCGAATCCTTCTATCATCCGCACATCATGGGTCACCACAATTACCGTCGACTGATTTTCTTTGGCGATCTTCTTTAATAATTCCATGACCTTCTTGCCGCGCCCCGTGTCCAGGGAGGCGGTGGGTTCATCGGCCAGGATCAGGCGGGGGTTATTGGCCAGGGCCCGGGCGATGGCCACCCGCTGCTGCTCGCCCCCGGAAAGGAGAGGGGGCAGGTAATCGGCCCGGTCGGCGATTTCCATGTAATCCAGGAGTTCCATAACCCGGTGCTGGGCCGTCTCGCCCTTGAGACCCACCAAACTGAGGGGGAAAAGCACATTTTGGCGGGCCGTGAGAAACGGAATGAGATTGTGGGACTGGAAGATAAAACCCATCTTTTCCCGGCGCAGGCGCCGAATATCCACCCCCCCGGACCAGCCGTTTTTTTGAAAAATCGTCTGGCCGTCAAAGACGATTTTGCCCTGGGTGGGTTCCAGGATCAGACTGGAGCAGAGCAACATGGTGGTCTTGCCGGAGCCGCTGGGTCCCAGCAGCGCCACTAAGTCTCCGGCCGCCACCGACAGACTGACGTCTTCCAGGGCCCGGACCTCCAGGCGACCGGAGCCAAATATCTTGGTCAGGCCTTCTATCTTGAGGACTTCCATCACTGTCCCCCCAGGGCCATGGCGGGCTGGGTTTTTAGGGCCTGGGAGAGTCCCAAAATACTGGCCAGGATGCCGCCGATCACGGCCACAATAAAGACGACGAGGTCATCGCCTGGAACCAAGAGAATAGTTTTGGGAAACAAGTGATAAGTATTGTGGATGAGAATCAATCCGAACAAGAAGGCGCTGACGGTCAGGAGCATGGATTGTTCCATCACCATCCGGACGATTACCCAATTGGGAGCCCCGATGAGCTTCATGACTGCAATGGAGCGAATCTTTTCCATGGTGAAGGTGTAGATCACCAGAGAGATGATCACTACGGAGACGATCAAGAGCAGGGTCCGAAACAGCAGGAGCTGCTTGGTCATGCCTGCCAGCCGCCCCTTTAACATCAATTGGGTTTCTTCTTCCGTGGTATAGACCGAAAAAAAGAGCCATTTTTTGATCATCCGGGCCACTTCGGCGCGGTCGGCTCCCGGCCTGAGCCTTACCAGGACGGCATTGATGATATGGGTATCAGGCTGCAAACCGGGAAGTAATTTTTCCGCCGTCTGAGGAGTTAAGGAACTCTGCCGCGTGAGGCTGCGTGACAGCCGCTCCCGCTGGTTACGTAATTCCTCATTATCTTTCTGGAATAAGACTTCCTGGGCATCGGGCAGGGATAAGTAGACTATCGGCTCCCCATCGGGAGAGACGGCCTCTCGGGTCAGGCCGACGACCGTATAAGTATGGAGACCCAAAGGGACTTTATCTCCCAGGCGGACCCCGAGTTTCTCCTGGGCCACCATCTCGTAATGAGCCTGCTGGATATTCCTGCCGGCATGGATCTTTTGCGGCCCCCCCAGGCCCCCGAAGACCTCGTAGCCGATGATGCTGAAATGGCGGCTTTGGTCGCGGATCTGCCTTTCCACGGTATAAAAAATAAAGGGGCTGGCCTGCTCGACGCCGGGTACAGCTTTAATGCTGTAGTGGTAGAACTCCGGCATGGTGGAGGTTTCATTAAAGGGACCGCCCCGGTAGCGCTCCACCACCCAGAGATCGGGGTTGGTGGCTTGGATCGTGGCCAAACCTTCGTGGATGTTGCCGCGATAGAGGCCGTTCATGGCCAGGACGATGGTAAAGAGAAGCCCCACCCCAATTATCGTGGCGATAAACCGGCCCTTATGGAGCTTGAGGTCATAGACGGCTAAGTCCATCAGTCCCTCTGGGCGGCTTGCCTGACTTCCGGGCGGATTTTCTGGCCGGGCGCAATACCGGCGGGGTTAATGACCACCAGTTCACCCTCCGCCAGACCTTCCAACACCGCACTCTTCTGGCCGTCGTTAAGCCCCAGGGAGACTTTCTGGAAGCGCACCAGGCCCTTATCCACCACCAGGACGCCTGTGGAGGCGTTCTTGGTGAGAACGGCAGATAAGGGGATCGCGGTGGCGGTCTGGCGACCGGCATCAATTTCTACTTCGGCTTCCTCGCCGATGACCAGGGGATCGGGCAACGCCGCAAATTTCACGTCCACTTCCAATTCCCTGGTGACGGTATCCGCTTCTTTATTGAGCCGGGCCACTTCACCCTGGAAAACGCGGCTGGAGCGCAGTTTTATGGCGGCTTTTTGCCCTTCCCGGAGTTGGGCCACCAGGGCCTGTTCGATCCAGGCCGCCACCCAAATCTGATTCAAGTCAACCATTTGAAAAACGGGGCTGCCGGGGGCGATGGTATTGCCCACCTCCGCCTTGCGCACGGTGATCAAGCCGTCCATGGGGGCCAGGATGCGGGTGTAATTATGTAGCGCCGCGGCCGCGTGGGTTTCCGACTCCGCCTGCTTGACTCCCGCCTGCAAGGCCGTTACCGAGGCTTGAAAGGCATTAACCTCACTTTCGGCTACCCGGAGTTGGGCCTTGGTGGTGTCAAAGGCCGCCTGGGAGATGTAGCCGGGCTTAAACACTTCCAGGTCCCGCTGGTAGTTGCTTTGCGCCAGGCCCAGATTGGCCTGGGCCTTGCCCAAATCTGCCTGGGCCCGGGCCAGTTCACGTTGGGCGCGGTTCTTGGCGGCCTGGACTGCCGCCTCCCGAGCCCGCAGTTCTAAAGAATCCAGTTCCGCCAGGAGTTGGCCTTTTTGCACCCGGTCGCCCTGATCGGCATGCAGTTTTTCCAATATCCCGGTGATCTTGGCGCTTACCGTTACCGGCACTTTGGATTGCACCGTGCCCGGTCCATGGACTTTGCCCTGGACCTCAACTTTTTTCACTGCCATTACCGGCACCGGCGGGCGTTGCCACCAGAGGCGATAGCCCAACAAAATGATGATGATTACCCCTATGGCAATGCCGATGGATTTCTTTCCCCCAGGTAATCTCACTGCTGCGGCCTCCCATGGTTAGCCTGGTGCTGCGACTCGAAGGGACCGGAGCCGGTAATTTGTTTGATCCTGGCCTTGCCGATTTCATAGGCCACCGCGTATCTGATGAAGTTGAAGCGTGAACCGGTCAGGTCCACCTGGGCCTGGAGCACGTCCAGGCCGATGGCCTTGCCGTGGCGATAAAGGGCCTGGGCGCTGGCGTAGGCTTCTTCATTGGTGGCTACGGTTTGCCCGGTAGTAGCCACCCCCTGGCGGGAATTCTCCTGGTCTTTCCAGGCGCTGGTGAGGTCCACCTTGATGCCGTTAAGCCGGTCCCGCTTTTTCTCCAGTAACTGCAGACCTTGAGACGAGGCCTTGGCCACCTGGGCCTTGGTCAGGCCTCCCTCGAAAAAGGGATACTCCATGAACACTCCGGCGATCCATTCCGGCTTGGTGCCTCCCAGGTCCCGGTGGCGCACGTCGCTGCCCGCCTGGAGGCTGACTTCCGGAAAATAAGAACCCCTGGCGGCTTTGGTCAGAGTCTGGCTCTGGGCAATATCCAAATCCAACTTTTTGATTTCCGGATTGGTCTTCAGCGCTTCCTGCCACAATGAGTTTATGTCCCCGGCGGCAGCAAAATCCTGGGGGAGCTTTCCTTTGATGTCTACCTGCACCTGCTCCTTCAACCCCAGGGTGCGGGCCAAAATTTCCCGGGCCAGGCGCACCGCGTTTTCCGCCTCCACCTTGGCCTGCTCTGCGTCCGAGACCTGGGACTGGGCCCGGAAATTATCCAGGCGGGTAACTTTGCCGGCCTTATAGAAGGCTTCAGTAAGTTTGAAAAACTCCTGCCGCTGGTTAAGGGCCTCTTGGGCCACTTTCAGATTCTCTTTGGCCTCAATCAGGCGATAGAAAGCCTCGGTCACCGTAAAGGCGATTTCGTCCGCGGTTCGCTGCACTTCCTCTTTCTGAGCCCGAGTGCCGATCTTGGCGGCCTGGGTATTGTTGTAGGTCTTCAGGCCGTCGAAGATGATCTGCTTGCCGGTAACCGCGGCATAACCCTCTCTCTTGAACAA
This sequence comes from Desulfobaccia bacterium, assembly GCA_041481325.1. Classification (GTDB taxonomy): domain Bacteria; phylum Desulfobacterota; class Desulfobaccia; order Desulfobaccales; family 0-14-0-80-60-11; genus DASWLF01. Next base: position 1,019 of record JBGPBR010000107.1, on the reverse strand, counting down.
CTCCTGGTTGGTGAGGGCTCCTGAAGTAAAGCGGTTCGGCGGTTGTCTATCGTAGTAAGATAAAAGTATTAGTCTGGGGAAGAACTTGGACCTGGCCGCCTGGTAATCCGCCACCAACTCCTGGACCTTTTCCCGGCTGGCGCCCAGAACCGGGTTATATTTGCGGGCCAGGGCCAGGCAGTCTTCCAAGCTCAGGGCTTGGTAAACAGAGGATTGGGCGGAGCTCTCACAGAGGGAGAAAGCGATGACGTTGCAGGCGAATGCTAATGCCAGAAAGGTCTTGCATGGATAGCGCATCAGGTACTCCAAAGCTGCCCATTGGTCAGGATTCATTAAGTTAAACCCCAGCAATGGGGAAAATCGGCGCGTTTCCGGGATTTTTTTCCCAGATTCTTCATGGGTCCCTACGCGTTTAAAGGTTCTGAGCACCACTTCACGCGCAAGTGATGACTCAGCTTATGAGGCTTTGGAAGCGATAGCCGGGGAAACCCGGTCCAAGAGGCGGGCGGCAATGACCCCCGCCAGAAGAATCAGCCCCGCGGCTCCCAGGAATACCGGCGCGAACCCCCACTTCGTGAGAATATGTCCGTTCATCAAGGTACCCAAACCGCCGCCCACAAACATGTTGAAAGACGCCAGCGACATGACGGTGCCGCGCCGCTGAGGCATTAACTGCTGTGCCGTGGTCAGCAGGCTGGATTGAATGAGGATGAATCCGAGCCCGAATCCTGCTAAAGAAAGAGAGATTAATACCGGGGAGTGCCAGGCCACCATGGCCGCCCAGGAGACCGAACCGATGAGGGCGCCGAAAAGGAGGACCCGGTTCCCCAGTTTTTGCCGACAGGCCCCCGCCTGGCGACCGCCTACGATGGTGGCCACCCCGAAACAGGTCAGGATTACCCCAACCCAGAGAATATTAACCCCGGTTTGGGTTTCTACGAATTTGCCCGCATAGGTGAAGCTACCAAAGACCGAGGCCCCCATTAGAAAAATAATGCTCACCGTTTTCAGCAGATCAG
>JBGPBR010000106.1:0-6453 GCA_041481325.1 Desulfobaccia bacterium | reverse complement strand
TGCTTGCCGTCGGCCATCAGGATCAGGGATTTGGTGCGCCGGCCCACGGTGACCAGGGCCAGGCCCAGGACGAGATTGACGAGAGCCGCGGCTACAATCAGCAGCAGGCCGCTTTCGAGACGCGGGATGCCCTGGGGGTGCAGGAGCCGGGGCCAGGCCTGGTAGAAGATACCCAGCGCCGCGGCGATGATGAGGGCGCCTTCGAAGCCGGCGGAGAGGAACTCGACCTTGCCGTGGCCGTAAGGATGGGTGGGGTCGGGGCTCCTGGCGGAAAGGATGACGCTGAACAGGGCGAAGCTGGCGGCCACCACGTTGATGATGGACTCCAGGGCGTCGGAGAGGATGGCGGCGGAGTCCGTCAGCCAGAAGGCGATGAACTTCACGGCCATCAGCGCCAGGCCGACGGCCAGGGAGGCTGAGATGGCGATGAGGCGGTGCTTCAGATTGACAACTTCGGGAGAAACCATGCAAGTATTTTACGCAATTAATCCAGGAGGTTCAATCTCCAAATTTACCGATTGATTTTTCTGGTATCGGCGGCAAGTACCTATATAGGGGCGTCATTTTTCCGCCAAGCCAGAAAAGGCAAAGGCCCCAAAGGGGCCATTGGCATCAAAAGCAGAGCGTGAGCCTGCTATTCATAAGCGGGACGCAGGTGAATGAAAAAGGTCTCCCGCTCAACCCTGCTGATTAACAGCTTTTCGTCCCCATCCTCTGCCATGCGGTTGACAAACGAATTTCAAGGTCATCCTGAACCTATGGGTCAAGGTATTAACAAGACGAGATTCTTCGCTTCGCTCAGAATGACAAAGCGGGATGGTTTTAAACCCGCCTATAGGGACTTTCACGGTAAAGCCTGCGGCTGCCAAAGCAGACTTTTGACCGCAAATCGGTATCAGAACGATATCAGGCCGGTGGCGGACGGCGGGGCGCGGTGGGAGAGGGCTAAGGGGCAAAAAAAACCCTCTGGCGCCGGGAGGCCCCGGCGGCCAGAGGGACTACGGGGAGGCAGGGCTCGCGGGCGGCGGTAGCGTTCAACGCCTCCGCCCAAGCCCAGTAGCCCGGAGCCTGAGAGCCAAATGGCGCCGGGGAGGGGGACCCTAACACAACGTCCAATCGGATCTTAGCTACAAAAAAAGCCGCGCTGCCTCACTACCAGGCAACCCGGCTGTCTCGACCTGTGCTTCCAGAGACCCGTGGCTTTCCGCCCCCGCCTCGCAACGGGTTTAGCTTTTCCGGTTGGTTTACCCTAAGGGTTTTTAGGAGGTTTGTCAAGTAAATTTTAAAAACCCCATCTATTTAATTATTGACTTAAAAGCAGAGCCGCGGGTCGAGGTGCAAAGCCGGAGGCCAAGGTCAACGCCACGGGTGCCAATAGATGGAGGCCAGGATCACCGCGGCAAGGAGCAGCCGGTAGTAGGCGAAGGGATAAAAGGTGTGGCGCTGCAGGAAGCGCAGGAGGTACTTGATGGTGAGGTAGGAGGCGACCACCGCGCCCAAGAACCCGAGAATGGCGGCCGCCGCCGTCAGGCCCTCCGGCGCGGCCTTAAGCCACTTGGGGATGTGATGAATGCCGGCACCGGCGATGATGGGGGTGGCCAACAGAAATGAAAAGCGGGCGCTGGCGGGACGGGTGAAGCCGAGAAACAGGGCCATGGTCATGGTGATGCCGCTGCGGGAGACGCCGGGCATGATGGCCAGGGCCTGGGAGAGGCCGATGAGGAAGGCGTCTCCCAACCGGATGGTATCAAGTTGGCGGCGGTGGCGGGCCACTTTTTCAGCCACGATGAGGAGTAGCCCCACCGCCCCTATGAGGATGGCGATGCGGGCCGGCTGGCGGAAGATGGTTTCGGCCTTTTTCTCCAGGAGCACCCCGGCCAGGGCGCCCGGGATGACCGCCACGGCCAGGAAAAAGAGCAGGCGGCGCTCCGGCCGGTTGTAGCGGCTGGGGCTGATGAAGGCGGTCGCCATGTTCAGCCAGTCCCGGCGGAAGTAGAGCAGCAGGGCCGCCAGGGTGCCCAGATGCAGGAGGATGTCGAAGCCCAGGCCGCCGCCCGGGGTTTTGAGATAGTGCTCCAGCAGGGCCAGGTGGGCAGAGCTGGAGATGGGCAAAAACTCGGTGATGCCCTGGACGATGCCGAGGAAAAAGGCTTCGAGGGAATGCATGGTAAAAAAATGTACCACTCAAAATCCGGGTAAGCAATGCGAAAATTTCAGTAATTATTTTTGGCTTAGGACCTGCAACAGGCGGGGCTTATACTCGCGGCCAAAAGAGACTCTGGCAAAATGAACCGAAACTTTGGTAGCCGCAGGCTTCAGCCTGCGCCGGCACAGGCTGGAAGGCCTGGGCCACCGAGATTTTTTGCAGTAACCGGGGTCCGTTATCAATTATGGCTGAGACCCGGGCGAAAAAATTTCAGGACCTCAGGAAGATTTCCCCACCACGGCGATGACGGCGGGGGGCTGGACCTGGCCCAGGCTGAAACCATTGGGGAGGCTCACCGAGACGTTGAGCCGGTGGCGGCCGGGGGAGAGGTTCTTGGTGTCCACCGTGGCCTTGATCTGGTCGGCCTTGAGGTCTTTCACCTGCCGCCAGGGGCCATTGACGGTGAGGGTGACCTGGGAAGGGCTGAGGCGCGCCGCGCTGGGGGCGGCCGCCACGGGAATGCCGGTGAAGGTGCGGCTGAGGGTTTTGGCGGCCACGCTGATTTCCGCCAGGATGGGAGCCGGTTCCTTCAGGGAAAGGTGCAGATTTTTGTAATCCAGGTCCGTGGAAATGACGGAGGGTTCCGTCAGGTGGCTGACGTCAATGGGCAGGGTATTGATGAACTTCAAATCCTCCAGCTCGGTAGACGGGCCCCGCACCGTCACTTTTTCGGGCCGGGTCTTGACTTCCAGGACTTCGAAGCCTTCGGGGGGACGTCCTTCCAGGACCGGTTTGATGGCAAGGGTGCGGGCCATGGAAGCGGCCAGGGCGAGGTTGATGGGGTTGGGGGTAATCCGGGTCACCTGAACCCCCCGGGGAAAGGAAAAGCTGTTGGGGCCGAAATGATAGGAGTGCCGGCCGCCTTTGTAGCCGGCCAGGTCGATGGTCTGGGTGAGGCGGGCCTGGGAAAGTTTGCTGATGACGGAGCGCGATCCCTGCACCCGGACCTGCAAATTGGGAGGCACCTCGCTGGTGACCACCAGGTTGTTGGGAATATTGACCAGATCCAGGGACATGGAAAGGGTGGTTTCGGTGCGCTCCTCGCCGCCGACCGCCAACCAGAGGGCCAGCGCCAACAACAGGCACAGGAGCTTGAGGGCCTTATGACGACCCAAAGAAGCGAGCCAGTTTTTCAATCCAGGTTCCTTTCCGTTGGGCCGGTTCTTCCAGCAGGTCCCGCAGGACCTGGCGGAGCTGCAGGCGGGTGAGATGCCGTTTCAGCTTCCCGCCCTGGGCCAGGGAGATGTGGCCGGAAGTTTCCGACACCACCAGGACCAGGGCGTCGGTTTGCTCGGAAAGCCCCACCGCCGCCCGGTGACGGGTGCCCAGGTCGGGGTCGAGGTTGGGATTCCGGGACAAAGGCAGCAGGCAGCCCGCGGCCACCAGCCGGTCCCCCTGGACCATGGCGGCGCCGTCATGGGTGGGGGTATGGGGCCAGAACAGGGACAGGAACAGTTCCTTGGTAATCAGGGCGTCCAGCTTGATGGCCCCCTCCATGAAATCGGAGAGCCCGATATTGCGCTCCAGGACAATCAAGGCGCCGATGCGCTGGCTGGCCAGGGTTTCCGCGGCCTGGCACACCTCTTCCGTGGTGGGCGGCGCCGGGACGCCGGCCGGGGACAAGGCTTTGCGCCCCATGCGCGAGAGGACGCGGCGGATGTCGGCCTGAAACAGGATGATGACGATGAGCAGCAGGTTCCGGACCACGCCGTCCAGGAGCCATTCCAGGGTGAAAAATTCCAACTGGCGGGCCACCAGGTAGGCCAGGAACAGGAGGAAGAGGCCCGCCAGGACCTGGATGGCCTGGGTCCCCTTGAGGATCAAGACCACCTGGTAGATGACGATGGCCACCAGGATGATATCCAGGCCGTCTTGCCAGCGCAGGTTTTGGAAGAACTGCAGCATATGAAGTGGCGGGCGCTCCGTTATGGCGGCCCCGAAATCAAAGGTTCGGCGGCCGTTGCCTGTCTGACCTTTTCGGTTTTGGCGGCTTGGGGAGCGAAGTTAGTCCCGCCAAGCCGTCGCCATGAACCCAGAGGGGAGATTAGCCTGCCCCGCTTTCCAGGGATTCCCGGCGGATACAGTCCAGGACGTTAAGAAACTGGCGGGCATAGGCCACGTTGTGGGTGCGGACGATGCGGGCGCCGCGCAGCACCGCCACCGCCAGGGCCGCCAGGGTGCCGATATCCCGTTCCTCGCCCGCGGGCAAATCCAGGATGCGGCCGATGAAGGCCTTGCGGGACGGGCCCACCAGCAAGGGGCAGCCGAGATCCAGGAAGACGTCCAGGTTATTGAGTATTTCCAGGTTGTGCTGCCAGGTCTTGCCGAAGCCGATGCCTGGATCCAGGATGATCTGCTCCCGGGAGATGCCCTGGGAAACCGCAAACTCCAGGCGTTCCCGAAAGAAGGTCTTGATCTCCCCTAGGAGGTCGTCGTAGCGGGGCTCCCGCTGCATGTCCCGGGGGGCGCCCTGCATGTGCATCAGGACCACGGGGACCCGGCGCCTCGCCACCAGGGCCGCCATCTCCGGGTCGAACCGGAGGGCGCTGATGTCATTGATGATGGAGGCCCCGGCCTCCAGGGCCGAACGGGCCACCGCGGCCTTGTGGGTGTCGATGGAGATGGGGACGGGGGTCCCGGACATGGCCTCAACCACCGGCAGGACGCGGCGCAGCTCCTCTTCCAGGGAGACGGGGTCGGCATAGGGACGGGTGGATTCGCCGCCGATATCCAGGATATCGGCGCCCGCCGCCACCAGGGCCCGGGCCCGGGCCACCGCGTCGGCCTGGCGGAAGAAGCGCCCGTGGTCCGCAAAGGAGTCCGGGGTGACGTTGACGATCCCCATGAGCAAGGGGCGGGGAGCAGCCAGCAGGTCAGCCCAGGAAAGGGGCGGAGCCGACAAACGGGGGGCGCCGGGGGGCGCGGATAACTCGGTCATATTGATGACAAAAGGGTGAATCGGCGGTCTTGATATAAAAAGGGCAGGCCCCGAGGCCTGCCCCACTATACCAGATGAATCGGTTGAAGACAACCGGGCGTCAAGCCTGCCGGAGGCTGAGAGGCTGCGAGGCCGGGGCGTCCTGGGATTCTGTGGTCTCCGCCGATTTTTGACTCGAGTTGATAATCCGGTCGATCTCGGCGCTGTCCAGGGTCTCTTTTTCCAGGAGGGCCTGGGCCAGGGCCTGGAGTTGGGGCCGGTTGCCGGCAAGGAGATCCCTGGCCTCGCCATAAGCGCCCAACACCAGGTTCTTGATGGCCTGGTCAATGGTGCGGGCCGTCTCTTCACTGAAATCCTTGGAATGGGCGAACTCCCGGCCCAGGAAGATGTGCTCCTCCCGTTTGCCGAAGGTGACCGGCCCCAGTTCGTCGCTCATGCCCCAGTTGCACACCATCTTGCGGGCCAGTTCGGTGGCCCGCTCCAGGTCGTTGCCGGCGCCGGTGGTGAAATGCTTGAATTCCAGCTCCTCCGCGGCCCGGCCTCCCAGCAGCACGGTGAGGGTGGACGTCAGGTAGTCCTTGGGGTAGGTGTGGCGCTCATCTATCGGCAACTGTTGGGTGACCCCCAGGGCCTGGCCCCGGGGGATGATGGTGACCTTGTGGATGGGGTCGGTGCCCGGGGTGAGCCTGGCCACCAGGGTGTGGCCAGCTTCATGGTAGGCGGTGTTGAGCCGCTCCCGCTCGCTCAGGATGAGGCTCTTGCGCTCGGAGCCCATGAGGACTTTGTCCTTGGCCTGCTCGAAGTCCTCCATGGCCACCAGTTCGTTGCCCTGGCGGGCGGCAAACAGGGCCGCCTCGTTCACCAGGTTTTCCAGGTCCGCGCCGGAAAAACCAGGGGTGCTGCGGGCCAGGATGGAGAGGTCCACCGAATCAGATAGCGGGGTCCGGCGGGTGTGCACCTGGAGGATGGACTCCCGGCCCTTGAGGTCCGGGATGGGGACCACCACCTGGCGGTCGAAACGGCCCGGGCGCAGCAGGGCCGGGTCCAGGACGTCGGGGCGGTTGGTGGCCGCGATGAGGATGACCCCTTCATTGGCCTCGAAGCCGTCCATCTCCACCAGGAGCTGGTTCAGGGTCTGTTCCCGCTCGTCGTGGCCGCCTCCCAGGCCGGCGCCCCGGTGGCGGCCCACCGCGTCGATCTCGTCGATGAAGATAATGCAGGGGGCGCTTTTCTTGCCCTGGGTGAACAGGTCCCGGACCCGGGCCGCGCCCACGCCCACGAACATCTCTACAAAGTCGGACCCGGAGAT
>JBGPBR010000105.1:0-6465 GCA_041481325.1 Desulfobaccia bacterium | reverse complement strand
CCGCGGTGGACGTAGCCGAAGCCCTGGATTGGGCCGGGAAGTGAAAAGCGGCTTCTGGGTTTTGGGTTTTAGGTTCTGGGAAAAGAGGAGAGGATAAATGCCAGGCACCTTCACTTTCGATGCGGCCAACAACCGGGTAACGGTCACCGGGGGCACCAGTAGCTCGCCCGCCCGGTTCTCCGACTTCGTGACCGCAGACCGGGCCGGAAGCCGCACCCTGCGGGCTGCCATCGCCCCGGCTCTCAACATCACCCTGACCACTCAGATTAAGCCCTGCGAGAAACTGGCCCTGCTCATCAGCTTTGTCCTGGCAGGCACCAATGCCGGGGCCGGGGACACCCTGGATATTACCGGCACCGACGCCTGGGGCAACGCCCAGGCCGAATCTATCAGCGTGGCGGCTGGCAACGGCACCTACGTCAGCACCAAGAGATTCCGCACCATCACCGACATCGACTGCACCGGCTTCGCTGACGGGGTGGGCACGGTTACGGTGACGCAGCCTCAGTGGGGGGTGATTTGGGGCCAGGGCAGCAGCCAATACTTGCTTGATTGCTATATCTACGTGGGGAACGGCAGCACCGCCACCTTCTTTAAGACCATCTTGGAACAGATATCTTGGTCTACAGGCTGGCAATCAGGGGGAGGTAATACTCTCCGGGTATATGGCAACGCCACCTTCCAGAGTGGTGAACTGGTAACAGAGGCCACCAAAAGAACCAGTCAAGGTTCTCAGTTTAACAACAAAGAAGCGAGCAACTATACCCACTTGTTTGTTAATTCTGGTGGCACCATCTATCTATACTCCGCCACCATTCAGGGTCTTACAGAATGTCGGATTTACGATGTCACCCGAATATGGAATTGTTTGTTTTCTTATGTGACCTATCCTTACATTGAAAATGTCGCTACTAATATTTATAATCTAACAACCGAAGAAGCTGACAGGGCCATAAGAATAGAGAGCACTACGAACCCTGTTATTGATACATTGGTATCTTTTGGTAATTATATCGGACTATATCTTGGTGGACCAGGTGGGTTTACGGCAAGAAATGTTAAAGCTATTGCAAACTCCTATGGCTTTCGGTTTTGGACCCTTACGCAAGATGTTATCCTGATAGACTGCATCATGGATTCGTGGACCCGTAATGACCAATCTCCTGGGTCCAGCACTAAGGACATCTACCGGAAATATTCCTTCAACCTGCATCTGGTGGACAAGAACGGCACCAATGTTTCCGGAGCCACCGTCACCTTGAAGGACAAGAACGCCAACACCGTGTTCAGCGTCAGCACCGGGGCGGACGGCAAGATTGCGGAGCAAACCCCCACCCGTATCAAATATGACCATGCTGCCTCTTGGGCGGAAGTGGATTACAGCCCTCATACCCTGACCATCACCAAAACAGGATATGCAGACTACCAGGATATCATCACCCTGGACCGGAAGATGGACCTGGAAATAGGGTTGGGAGATGCGGTGGCAACTGGCGGGGGAGTATCTCCAACTAACCTGGGCCTGGTGCCCCTCGGAATCAAACAGGTGGCGGTATGATCTATGTGATTTACTTTAGCGAGGCCGGGGCCCCTAAGACCGGGCTGACGCCCACAGTGACGGTTTACAAGAAGGTGTCGGACGGCTCCGACGTGGGCTCACCCCCGAGCGTGACCACAATTGGCGGCGGCTTCTACAAGTTCACCGCGGCACCCTCTGAGGCCCTGGTGGTCCAGGTGGACGGCGGGGCGGCCCTGGCCAACCCCGACCGTTACAAGGTGATGCAGATTACCCCGAACGACGGCGGCCTGGACGCGTCGGTGAGCAGCCGGGCCCCGGAAGCCGGGGGCAATGTGGCGGCAATCAAGGCCAAGACCGACAACCTCCCGGCCGACCCGGCCAGCAATGCCCAGGTCAACACCCGGCTGGCCACGGCGGGCTACACCGCCCCGGACAACGCTGCCATCACGGCCATCAAAGGCAAAACCGATAATCTCCCGGGGGCTCCCGCCAATGAGACCACCCTGGCGGCGGTCAAGGCCAAGACCGACAATTTGCCGGCGCAACCGGCGAACGAAGCCAACGTGGAGACCCACGTCACCAACGCCTTGAACGCTTACGACCCGCCCACCCGGGCCGAGGCCACCGCGGACAAGGAGGCCGTCATCGGCCAGGTGGACGCGAACGAAGCCAAGATTGACGTGCTGGACGCCCTGGCGGACGCCATCAAGGCCAAAACCGACTTGCTGCCGGCGGACCCGGCCTCCCAGGCCGCGGTGCTGGCCGCCGTCGCCGGGCTGAACGACATCACCGTGGCGGAGCTGTTGAGCGGCAACCTGGCCGACGCTCAGGTCCTGGCGGCGAACTCCCTGGGCGACCTGGTGCGCAAGATTTTTTGGGTCTTGTGCAACCGCCTGGTGATCAGCGACGCCACCGGCGCCTTCACCGGGTACAAAGGCGACGGCGTCACCCCGGCGGTAACCGGCACCATTGAAGACGACGGCGCCACCACGGAAAGGAGCGTCCCCACATGGCCGTAAGCCCGCAAGCCGTGGCCTCCTGGGGCCTGCTGGCCCCGGCCGGCGGCGGCCTCACCCAGGTCCTCGAAGGCCTGGAGGTGACCCTGGAGACCCTGGAACCCCTGGAGGTGACCTTGGAGGCCTCCGAGATCACCGTGGAGTTGAGCGATGGTTAAACTGATTTTGAAGCAAGGAGAGGCCAAGACCCTGACCCTGACGGTCCGGGACCGCAACGGCGGGGCGGCGGACCTGACCGGCGCCGCCCTGCTGCTGGGGGTGAAGAAGTCCAAGTCGGACGCGGCGTACACCATTTCCAAGGAAGACGCGGCGTTTGACAAGTCCCAGGCGGCCACAGGCATCGTGAAGATCAATCTCACGGCCACGGACACGGACCAGATCGAAGGGATTTATGTCGGCGAGCTCAAGTGCTCCTGGGCCGGCCCGCCCGCGGTGGTGGACAAGAGCGCGGATTTCTATCTGCAGATCAATCAGACCGTGACCGATTTAGGAATATCTCCGTAAATAAAAGGTCATCAGCCGCAGGCGAAGGGTCTTATTCCTTTCTGATAATGCGAGTTCTTCGCCGCCTGCGGCGACTCAGGATGACCTATTACTCGGAGCAGAAAATGAGTTAACTTGAGGGGAGGGCCGGGGGAGCAGTGGCTCCCCCGCCCTCCCCTCAAACTCCCCTCCCAACCCCCTTTAAGGGCTTGGGGGAGGGGGCTGGGGTCTTTGCCACCTGGCCCCCTCCCCCATTATCAACCTGTTTCATCGCCCGAGTTAATCTATTTTGTGACCTGAGTAATAACTAAGAATTGTCAATAAATTCTCAATTGAGGCGGTTGCATTTGCCAGAGAAAGCGGTCTAGGGGGGACATTTGGGCGCGGCTATCCTGCCTGAGACTTTCGCATGGGCCTCATTATATTACAAAAATTTCTTGACATTAGGGGAACTGATAGTTTAAGATGGAAGGAGTCGAGGACCTGAACGATATGCAATCCTGCTGGCGCCGGAACTTTTATTTTAGCTATTATTATTTTCCGGGCCAGGAGTGCGCCTCGACTTTTAAAAGAATGTAGGCCGAAACTAAAAAAATCTTTTAAAAGCCGTGGCGCAGGCGAGGCGACCACGGCTTTTTTTGTTTGGCGGTGGCAGCCTCATACCGCTGAGCGGCGAGGAGGAGAAGTGGTTGGCAAACAGATCCGCTTAGAGCGTATTATGAACCGGGACACCGGGCGCACCGTCATCGTCCCCATGGACCACGGGGTCACGGTGGGTCCCATCGACGGCCTCATCGACATGAAGAGCACCGTAAACGCGGTGGCCACCGGCGGGGCCAACGCCATCGTCATTCACAAGGGCCTGGTGTCCTCCGGGCACCGCCGCCGGGGCAAAGACGTGGGGCTCATCATCCACCTGTCCGGCTCCACCGCGCTCTCGCCCTACCCCAACGCCAAGACCTTGGTGTGCACCGTGGAGGAAGCCATCACCCTGGGGGCCGACGCCCTTTCCATTCACGTGAACATAGGCAACGGCTCCGAACGGGAGATGCTCGCGGACCTGGGCCGGGTCGCCCGGGAAGCCCGGGAGTGGGGCATGCCGCTCCTGGCCATGATGTACCCCCGGGGCGAGAAGATCAAGGACGAGTTCGACCCGCCGGTGATCATGCACGTGGCCCGGCTGGCCGCAGAGTTGGGCGCCGACATCGTCAAGGTGTCCTACACCGGCTCGGTGGAGTCCTTCCGCAAGGTGGTGGCCGGCTGCCCGGTGCCGGTGGTCATCGCCGGGGGCCCCAAGATGAACTCGGATCGGGACATCCTGGAGATGGTGCAGGGCGCCATCGAAGCCGGGGGCGCCGGAGTCTCCATCGGCCGCAACGTCTTCCAGCACCGGGACCCGGCCCGCATGGTGGGGGCCATCAGCCTCCTGGTGCACGAAAACTCCGGCGTCGAGGAAGCCCTGTCGTTCCTGCAAGCCGTTTAAAACAGTTTTTGGTTTTGGGAAGAAATATCTCCCGACTCTGCGAAATTTTGCTCGGGGTCAATCTTAACCAAAAACTCGAAGGTTAAGGATTTACACATGAAACAACTCTGGGTCAAGATCGACCCCTGGGACAAGGAACTGGTAACCGCGGCCCTGGAGTCCGGGGCCGACGCGGTCTGGGTCCCCGAAGGCAAGGCGGCCGAGGTCAAGGCCCTGGGACTCATCCGGGTGGCGGCCCCCGACGGCGACCTGGCGCCGGGCCGGGACTTCCACGAAGTCGCCATTACCAGTACGGCGGACGAAGCCGAGGTCATCCGGCTGGCCCGCCAGGGCCCAGTGCTGGTCAAGACCCCGGACTGGACCGTCATTCCCCTGGAGAACCTGGTGGCCCAGAGCGGCAACATCTTCGTGGAGGTGGGCGATATGGACGCCGCCAAGACCGCCCTGGGAGTCCTGGAGAAGGGAGTGGACGGCCTGGTGGTGACCGGGGCCGACGTGAACCTGATCAAAAAGATCGCCCGGCTGGTGAAGGAGTCCTCCCCGGACGTTCCCCTGACCACGGCCCGCATCACCCGCATTCAGGCCTTGGGGATGGGCGACCGGGTGTGCGTGGACACCTGCGCCAATCTTGGCCTGGGCGAAGGCATGCTGGTGGGCAACTCCTCGGGGGCTCTCTTCCTGGTGCACGCCGAATCCCTGGAAAATCCCTACGTGGCCCCCCGGCCTTTTCGGGTCAACGCCGGGCCGGTGCACGCCTATATCCGGGTCTCCCCCGATAAGACCAAGTATTTGGGAGAGCTCAAGGCCGGAGATGAAGTGCTGGTGGTCAACCATGAGGGCCGCACCCGGCCGGCGGTGGTGGGCCGGGTCAAGGTGGAGAGCCGGCCCCTGATGCTGGTGGCCGCGGCCGCCGGCCCCCAAGAGATCTCCACCATCCTGCAAAACGCCGAGACCATCCGCCTGACGCGCCCGGGCGGCGAAGCGGTTTCCATCGTCAGCCTGAAGAGCGGCGACGAGGTGCTGGTGGCCCTGGAAGAGGCTGGACGTCACTTCGGCCACAAGGTCCAGGAAACCATCCTGGAGAAATGAGCCATGACTGAGAAAGAATCCATCCGGCAACAGATCGACGACCTGGACCGGGAGTTGCTGACGCTCCTGAACCGCCGCCAGACCCTGGCCCATGAAATCGGCCGCATCAAGAACCGGGAGGGCCGGGGCACTCTGGATTTCCAGCGGGAGGAGGAGGTCCTGGCCCACCTGATGCACCTCAATCCCGGCCCCCTGAGCCAGGCGGCCCTGCGCAACATCTTCCGGGAGGTCATCTCCGCGGCTCGGGAGGTCCAGATCCCCTTCGGAGTGGCCTTCCTGGGGCCGGAGGCCACCTTCTCCCACCTGGCGGCCTTGAAAAAGTTCGGCCGGGCCACCCGCTTCGGACCGCTCACCACCATCCAGGAAGTCTTCGAGGAAGTGGAAAAAGGCAAGTACCAGTACGGGGTGGTGCCCATCGAGAACTCCACCGAAGGCATCGTCAACATCTCCCTGGACCTGTTTGCCGAAACCTCCCTCAGGATCTGCGGCGAAATCTTCCTGGAAGTCTCCCACGACCTGGTGTCCAAGTCCGGCCAGCGGGCCGACATCGAGGTGGTCTACACCCACCCCCAGGCCTACGCCCAGTGCCGCCGCTGGCTGCGCACCCACCTGGGGGACATCCCGGTCCTGGAGGTGGCCTCCACCGGGGTGGCGGCCCAGAAGGCGGCCAAGAACCCCAACGCCGCGGCCATCGCCAGCGCCTTCGCGGCGCCCCTCTATGACCTCAGGGTGGTGGAGTCGAGAATCGAGGACCAGCCGGGCAACGTCACCCACTTTTTCGTCATCGGGCCCGACTCCCCCGGCCCCACCGGCTGCGACCGGACTTCCATCATCTTCGCGGTGGACAACATCCCCGGGGCCCTGTACAAGACCCT
>JBGPBR010000104.1:0-6522 GCA_041481325.1 Desulfobaccia bacterium | reverse complement strand
TGCTGACTTTGCTGGTGCTGCGCAACCTGGTCTACTCCAATTTCGGCCGGGGCATCATGGCCATCCGGGAAGATGAAGTGGCGGCCAACCTGACGTCGGTGGACACCCGACGCCTCAAGCTTTACGCCTTCCTGATCTCCGCCTTTTTCGCCGGGGTGGCCGGGGGCCTGTTCGCCCATCTCCTGCAATTCATCAACCCCCGCAGCTTCTCGATACTAAAATCCACGGATATGCTGGTCATGGTTTATCTGGGCGGGGTGGGGAGCCTGACGGGCTCGCTCCTGGGGGCCACCATCTTCACGGTACTCCTGGAACTGCTGCGGCCCCTGGGCCTCTGGCGCTGGGTCCTGGGGCCGCTGCTCCTGGTGCTGCTGATGATCTACCGGCCCCAAGGCCTCATGGGCTTCAAAGAGGCGCGCTGGTTCCGGCCGGCCCTGCCGGAGTTTTTTGGGGGAGGGGGCCAGGGAGCGGGGGACTCGCGTCCCCCGGCCCTCCCCTCAAGCAAATAATGCTGGTTCAGGGGGCTTAAGGCCCCTGAACCAAGGAATTTAATGCCGCCAATCTTAGAAATCATCGACCTATCCCACAACTTCGGGGGCTTGCGCGCCCTGAACGATTTTTCCCTGCGCCTGGAACCTGGGGAGCTGGCCGGTCTCATCGGCCCCAACGGCGCCGGCAAGACCACGGTATTCAACCTGGTCACCGGCGTTTTTCGCATCAATCAGGGGCGTATTCTCTACCAGGGGCAGGACATCAGCGCCTGGGCCTCCCACCGCATCACCGCCCTCGGCATTGCCCGGACTTTTCAGAACATCCGGCTCTTCAAGGAGTTGAGCGTCCTGGACAACGTCCGCCTGGGGGCCTTCTCCCGGCATCGCTACGGCCTGTTTGCGGCCCTGCGGCGCGGCCGCGCCTTCAAGTTAGAGGAAGACCGGCTCACTCTGCGCGCCTTTTCACTCCTGGAGCGCTTCAATTTACTGCGCTACGCCCACACCCCGGCCCGGCACCTGCCCTACGGCGAGCAGCGGCGCATCGAGATGGCCCGGGCCCTGATCGGACGCCCGCGACTTCTATTGCTGGATGAGCCCGCCGCGGGGATGAACCAGTCGGAAGCCGTGGAGTTGATTCGCCTGATCCGCGAACTTAAGGAGGAGTTCGGGCTCACCATCCTGCTCATCGAGCACCAGATGCGGGTGGTCATGAACCTGTGCCAGCGGGTGACGGTCCTGGACTTCGGCGAGACCATCGCCAGTGGCCCGCCCCAGGAAATTCACCGCCACCCTGCGGTGCTGGAGGCCTACCTGGGGCGGGAAGACGCCTTGGCCGACACCGCCGCTTTGGCTTGATTGGAGGAGACTGGGGATCTGGAGATGATTGACCGGGGGAAAAGGGGGGAAATAGCCATTCTCCATTTCCCCTTTTACCCTTTCACCTTTTCCACCAGCTTAAAAAAACCTTAGCATTGGTAACTAACGAGTGAAACCCTATGACCTCCCTGCTTGACGTCCAAGACCTCTGGGTTTCCTACGACCGCATTCACGCGGTGCGCGGGGTGTCGTTCACCGTGGGAGCCGGGGAGATCGTCACCCTCATCGGCGCCAACGGCTCCGGCAAGTCTTCCATTTTGCAGGCCGTCTCGGGGCTGTTGCCCGCGGCCCGGGGGAAAGTCCGCCTAAACGGCGAGGACCTGGCCGGGGTGCCGGCGCACCTCAGGGTGCAGCGCGGCATCGCTCACGTCCCGGAAGGCCGGGGCATCTTCGGCAACCTGACGGTATTGGAAAACCTGCGTCTGGCGGCTTACGTGCGCCGCGATGCGGCAATCGCCGGGGACCTGGAGGAGGTCTACCGCCTCTTTCCCCGGCTGCGGGAGCGCCAGCGGCAGTGGGGCAACACCCTGTCGGGCGGCGAGCAGCAGATGCTGGCCATGGGCCGGGCCCTGATGACCCGGGCCAAACTGCTGCTGCTGGACGAGCCCTCCATGGGGCTGGCCCCCATGCTGGTGCGGGAGATCTTCCGGGTCATCCAGCGCATCAACCAGCAGGGGGCCGCCATTTTGCTGGTGGAGCAGAACGCCCACCTGGCCCTCGAGGTGGCCCACCGGGCCTACATCCTGGAGACCGGCGAGATCAATCTTTCCGGCCCCGCGGCCGAACTGCGGCGCCACCCCCAGGTGGCGGCGGCTTACCTGGGAGGCGATTGAAGAATTAGAATATTGGGGTTTAGGCGGGGCGAGCCTCCGGGCCCGCCGCTCTGGCTTGAACCTGGGCAGGCAAAAGGCCTGCCCCACCGATAGCAGGATATCTTTGCATCGCGGCTTTAACCTGTCATCGCCCTTCGTTTCTGCCCGGCTCCACCATCTCCTGGATAAAACCTTCGTAATACCTCAGCGCGCCTGCTTCATCCCGCACCGCCCGGGCATTGATCAAAACCGGGATTTGGGTGCCGTCCTTCCGGCGCACCTGGGTGGCAAATCCTCTAATGGTCCCTTTTTTCTCCAACATTTTTTTAAAACGGTCCCGGTCTGCCGCGTCCACGTAGAATTGCCGGCCGATGTCCGTAACGGTGGCCATCATGTCTGCGGGCGACTTAAAACCGCACATCCGGGCCAGGGCCGGGTTGACGCTGAGAAAGCCCCCTTCCGGGGTGCTCTGGAAGATGCCCTCCACCGCGTTCTCGAAGATGCCGCGATATTTCTCTTCGGCCAGGGTTGCGGCCTTCTCCATCTCTTTGCGCTCCGTGAGGTCCTCAATCATGGCCATCTTGGACCTGGTGCCGTCGGGGTGCCGGATAGGGGTGTTCACCACGTAATACCAGCGGTTATCTTTAGGGCTGAGCACCTCCCAGCGCACGGTTTCTCCCCGGAAGACCCGCTCATTCACGCACCAGGGGCAGACCTCGTCTCGGTCGTGGAGGGCTTTGTAACACTTCTGTCCCAGAGGATAATAGCCGGTGCGCTCAATGAAACGCTGGTTCATGAATTCCACTTCGAAGTTTTGGGAGCAGATATAGATGAAGCCGTCGAAGGCCTCGATGATGGCCTCATATTGGGCCCACAGGTCCCGCCAGGCCTCCGTGAGGCGTTGGTGGCGGGTATCCGACTCTTCCAAATCCGCCACCCGCCGGCGCAGTTCGGCCAGTTCCTGGTTGACCCGGTCCTGGCTGTTGCCTTCGTCCTGCATACACCCCTCAGGTTGCGGGGCCACGGTCCTTGGAGCCGGGCCCGGCCTTTTGACTAAACTTCATAAATACGCTAACGAATTCATTAACTTGAATGGAAAAGCGACTTATTAATCATTCCCCCTCACCCTAACCCTCTCCCCCATTGGGGGAGAGGGGATAAAGATGCATCACCATTGATGCTCCCAGTAAATCTGAGGAACCGAATTTTTTCTCCCTCTCCCCCCGTTGCGGGGGGAGAGGGCTGGGGTGAGGGGGGTGTTGAAAACGGTGTCGTCAATCCTCCGCCACCTTTTCCAGGTGGTGGGCGTGCAGGTAAAAGCCCGGCCCCAGGGAGGAGAGCTCGCCGTAAATCAGGATGGGGTCCAGGCGCTTCAGTTTAAAGAGATGGAGGCGGGACTCGTCCAGGGCGGCCAGGTCGTAGTAGCCCTTCATCTCCTCGGAGCCGTAGACCGCGAACCAGCGCAGGCGAGGCCACGCCAGGGGACGGCGCGCCAGGCTCAGGTAGTTTCTGACCATGGCCGGATCGTAGTCGAGAAACTGCCAGAAATACGCCTTGACCCGGACCAACCGGCCGGCGGGCAGGCCAGCCCGGCCCGGCTGCAGCAAGTCCTGGTAATCTATGGGAGTATAGGCCTGGGGGTCGAAGCTCCCCGGCGCCAGCCGCAGTTCGCCGCAGGAGCAGAAGCCGGCCAGCGCCGCGGCCAGGCAAAGGCCCAACAGGCGCCGGCGGACCCGGCGGAATCTCCCGGCTTTCCTGGTAGTCGGACAACAAACCAAGGCTGCGGTCTTCATGTGGGCTTGCCTTACCGATTGGCTTTTAACATAATATACTCGGTAAATGGAAAAAAGGAGATGGTGTCATGGCCTGTCCCATAATTATTCGCTCCCACGACGGCTTTCAATCCTACCTGGTGCTGGATGACAACCCCAGGGAGATGCTGCGCCACTGGGGGTTTAGCGAAGAGTTCTCCATCCGCCCCTGGCTGGGGTCGGTGGACCCCGACCTGGCCAGGGAGGAATGGGCCGAAATGCTGGCGGAAGACCTGGAAAACTACCTCATTAGCGACGAAGAGAACCTAGTTTTCTGCCAGGAGCGCCGCGACTGGAGCCACTGCAAAATGTGGCCGTTAAGGCCTCAACCCGAATGAGTGGTTGAGGGAGGGGCCGGGGGCACCTGGCCCCCTCCCACCATTAATCCTCGCCCAAAAACACGTGGGCCAGGACCCGGGCATCCCCCAGGAGGTTGCTCAGCAGGCAAAACTCGTTGGGCTGGTGGGCGGTGTCGCTCACCGTCATCCACACCGCCGCGGGCAGCCCTGCCTGGCGGAAAAAGGCCGCCACGGTGCCGCCGCCGATGCCCCGGGGCGCGGCCTCCCGGCCGTAGACCTCCCGGATCGCTTTTTTCAGCGCCTGGACCACCGGGGCCTCCGGGTCCGTGGGCGGGGCGCTGGGCAGCTCCTGCACCGGCTCCACCGTCAGGCTCACTCCGAAGCGCCCCGCCGCCTCCCGGGCAATCTCGGTGATGCGAGCCTTAACTCCCGCCAGGTCGTAGTCCGGCAGCACCCGGCAATCCAGGTAAAATACGTCCCGCCCCGGAATGGTGTTGATGTTGGGCACGTTGGCGTCCTTGCGGGTGGGCTCGAAGGTGCTTTCCGGAGGCCGGAACAACGGGTTTTGCCTGGGAAATTCCGCCCGCAAGGCCTCCAGGGCCACGATGACGTGGGCGCAGGCCCGCAGGGTGTTGTTGGCGTGTCCCGGGCGGGAGGCGTGGCCCTGCTTGCCGGTGAGGGTGAGCTTCAGCCACAGGATGCTCTTTTCCGCCACCTCGATGAGGGTGCTGTCCGGACTGCCGGCGTCGGGCACGATGATCAGGTCTTGCTCCGAGAAGAGCTGCCGCTGCGCCTTGATCAGATGACCCAGGCCCTTAAGGCTCCCCGTTTCCTCGTCGCTCACCAGGGCCAGGGCGACGCTGCGGCCGGGCCGGAGTTTCAGGTCCAGAAAGGCCTTCACCGCCATCAGCGAGGTGACGATGCCGTGATGGTTGTCCTCGGTGCCCCGGCCGTAGAGGCGGTCGCCGTCCACCCGCAGGGTGAAGGGGTCCGAGTGCCAGAGGCCGGCAGCCCCCGGCGGCACCACGTCCAGGTGACTCAAGACCCAGACCTTTTCCGGCCTCGCACCCGGGAGCCGCGCCACCAGGTTGGGGCGCCGCCCGCCCGCGACCCGCGCGTCGGGGGCCGGGAAGTCGTCCACCTGAAGGCCCCAGCTCCGCAGCAGGTCCGTCAGAAACGCCGCCTTTTCCCCTTCCCCGGGGCCGCCCTGGTCCGGGCCCACCGCGTTCCTGGAAACCAACTCCCGCTGCAGGTCCGTCATTTCCTGCCGGTAAGCGCCGATCCTCTCAAAGATAAGCCGGAAATTATCCTCAGCCGTTGCCATGCTTTTCACCTGATCCACGTGGTCCTTGGCAGCATCCAGAATAATGATAAAAAATTCAGATAACTGGCTTGCCGGGCTTTCCCTGGCTGGTACCATCATATATAATTCTTCTGCTTAAGGGCAAGCATCTTTGCGCGGACCTGCTGACCGGTCCGGAGCCGGGAAAGGCCCAGATTAACCGGGACAATCATCGCAACTCCGGTGGCGGCGGGTTTTAAGCCCGTCCCTACCTTCCGCAAACTTCTTCGGTGCTGCAATTAACGTCCCAAATTGACGGAGGCAGGCTTGATGAAGATCAAACGCATCGCCCATCTTGGCATCGCGGTGAAAGACCTGGCGCCCCCCAAAAAGCTGTACACCGAAAACCTGGGGCTCCAGTCCAAAGGGGAAGAGGTGGTGGAAACCCAGAAAGTCAAGGTGAGTTTCCTCCAGGTGGGGGAATCCAGCCTGGAGTTGCTGCTCCCCACCGCCGACGACAGCCCGGTGGCCAAGTTCCTGGAAACCAAGGGAGAAGGGTTTCATCACCTGGCCCTGGAGGTGGAGGACATCCACGCGGCGGTGGCGGAATTGAAGGCCGCGGGGGTGCGCCTCATCGACGAAACTCCCCGGGAAGGCGCCCACGGCGCCCTGGTGGCTTTCATCCACCCCAAGGCCACTTTCGGGGTGCTGGTGGAGCTGTGCCAGTATCCCCATTGAGAAGCCGCCTCCATGGGAATAACCGTTGCGGCCTTGCTTTCCCGGGTCCAGGTCAACGTTCCATTTCCCTTTTTATTTTCCGGTTACCTGGAAAAATTTCTGGCCCGGGGCCTCAACCCGGAAATCGGCCTGGACGGCTATAGCCTGGGGCGTTACCCTCCCCGGGTCTTTCGCCGGGCCGCCTGGGCCTTTAGGCACGCCGGGCGGCGCCTG
>JBGPBR010000103.1:0-6538 GCA_041481325.1 Desulfobaccia bacterium | reverse complement strand
CACGTGGGCGTAATGCCGCTTGGCGGTCTCATACTCCACGTGGGCCAACGCAATGGTGATGCCCCGCTCTTTTTCCTCCGGCGCCTTGTCGATCTGGTCGAAGGGCACGTACTGCGCCAACCCCTTCTTGGCCAAATGCTTGGTGATGGCTGCGGTCAGGGTGGTCTTGCCGTGGTCGATATGCCCGATCGTCCCGACGTTCACGTGCGGCTTCTTGCGCTCAAACTTCTTCTTGGCCATGAGGATTTCCTCCTACTGAAGGGGTCATGCCCGGGCTTGACGCCGGCCTAAAATCTCCTCCGCGAGCGACGCGGAGACTGGTTCGTAATGATCAAACTGCATGGTGAAGGTGGCCCGGCCCTGGGTGGCGCTCCTTAAGGCGGTGGCGTAGCCGAACATGGTGGCCAGCGGCACCTGGCCGTGGATAATCTGGGTGGAGCCCCGGGATTCCATGCCGGTGACCCGGCCGCGCCGGGCGTTCAGCTCGCCCATCACCTCGCCCACGAAATCTTCCGGGGCCACCACTTCGATATCCATGGTGGGCTCCAGCAGCACCGGCCGGGCCCGTTTGGCCGCTTCCTTAAACCCCATGGAGCCGGCGATGAAAAAGGAGCGCTCGGAAGAGTCCACTTCGTGGTAAGAGCCGTCCACCAGGTCCACTTCCACGTCCACCATGGGGTAGCCCAGGATGCCGGTGGCGGCGGCTTCCTTGACCCCTTTCTCCACCGCGGGGATGAATTCCTTGGGGACCGCGCCGCCCACGATCTTGTTGGCGAAGACCACCCCTTCGCCCGCGGGCAGGGGCTTCAGCACCAGGACCACGTGGCCGTACTGGCCGCGGCCGCCGGTCTGGCGGATGAACTTGCCTTCGGCCCGGGCCTCTTCGGTGACCGTCTCCCGGTAGGCCACCTGGGGTTTGCCCACCCTGGCGTCCACCTTGAACTCCCGCATCAGGCGGTCCACGATGATCTCCAGATGCAGCTCACCCATGCCGGAGATGATGGTCTGGCCGGTCTCCTGGTCGCTGTATACCCGGAAGGACGGGTCTTCCGCGGCGATCTTGCCCAGGGCCTGCCCCAGCTTGTCCTGGTCCGCCTTGGTGGCGGGCTCGATGGCGATGTCGATGACCGGCTGCGGGATGTGCAGGGTCTCCAGGATCACCGGGGAGCGCTCGTCGGCCAGGGTGTCCCCGGTGGTGGTGTGGCGCAAGCCCACCGCGGCCACGATGTCGCCGGCGTAGGCCTCGCTGATCTCTTCCCGCTTGTTGGCGTGCATCTTCAAAAGCCGCCCGAGGCGCTCCTTGGCGCCCTTGGTGGCATTGAGCACCGCGTCGCCGGAGGCCAGGACCCCGGAGTAAATCCTCAAGAAAGTCAGGTGGCCCACGTAGGGGTCGGTCAAGAGCTTGAAGGCCAAAGCCGCCAGCGGCGCCTCGTCGCTGGGCGGCCGCTCCACCACGTTGCCCTTGAGGTCCAGACCCCGCACCGGCGGGATGTCCAGGGGCGAAGACAGATAATCCACCACCGCGTCCAGCAGCGGTTGGATGCCCTTATTTTTGAAAGCCGAGCCGCACAGCACCGGCACCAGTTCGCAGGCGACGGTGCCCCGCCGCAGGGCAGCCTTGATTTGCTCGGGTGCCACCGGCTGGTCGGCCAGGTAGCGTTCCATGATTTCTTCGTCGATCTCCGCCAGGGCTTCCAGCAACCGGCCGTGCTGCTCCGCGGCCAGCTCCTGGTAGTCTGCGGGAATCTCCGCTACGGCATACTGGGCCCCCTTGGCCGTATCGTCATAAACGTAAGTCTTCATGACTACGAGGTCAATGACCCCCCGGAACTTGTCCTCTTTCCCCAGGGGCAGCTGCACCAGCACCGGGTTGGCCTTGAGGCGCTCCCGCATCATGCGGATACAGCGGTCCAGGTCGGCGCCCACCCGGTCCATCTTGTTGACGAAGGCCAGCCGCGGCACCCCGTAGCGGTCGGCCTGGCGCCACACCGTCTCGGATTGGGGCTCCACCCCGCCCACCGCGTCGAAGACCGCCACCACCCCGTCCAGGACGCGCAGGCTGCGCTCCACCTCGATGGTGAAGTCCACGTGGCCCGGGGTGTCGATGACATTGATGCGGTGGTCCCGCCAGAAGCAGGTGGTGGCCGCAGAGGTGATGGTGATACCCCGTTCCTGCTCCTGGGCCATCCAGTCCATCACCGCGGCGCCGTCATGCACCTCACCCATGCGGTGCGTCACTCCCGTATAGAAGAGGATGCGCTCCGTGGTGGTGGTTTTACCGGCGTCGATGTGGGCCATAAACCCAATATTCCGCACCCGGTCTAACGGGGTAGTTCTTGCCATTGTCGTTTCTCGTTTTTCGTTCTTCGTTTTTCGAGTTTATGATCGTTATCTTTTGGCTGAGCTTTAACCAAAAACGAAAAACCAAAAACGATCCTTGTTTACCAGCGATAATGGGCGAAGGCCTTGTTGGCCTCGGCCATCTTGTGGGTATCTTCCCTTTTTTTAATGGTGGCGCCGCGACCCGCGGCCGCGTCCAGCAATTCACCCGCCAGTTTGGCCTCCATGGACTTTTCGCCCCGGGCCTTGGCGTAGCCGATGAGCCAGCGGATGGCCAGGGAGACCCGGCGGTCCGCCCGCACTTCCACCGGCACCTGGTAGGTGGCGCCGCCCACCCGGCGGGATTTCACTTCGATCAGAGGCTTGACGTTGTCCACCGCCTGATGAAAGAGCTTCAGCGGGTCGTCGCCCCCCCGCTGGGCCATGATGTCCATGGCGTTATACAGGATGCACTGGGCGGTGCTCTTCTTGCCCCGCTCCATCAGGCCGTTGATGAACCGGCTCACCAGCTGATCGTTGTATTTCAGGTCTTGGGGGACGGGCCTTTTGACCACTCCGCCTTTTCTGGGCATAACAACCTCGGTTTTCAGTTTTCGGTTTCCGGTTTTCGGTTAAAAAAACCTTCCACCAATTCCGGTCGCTTAGAATTTCATTCGATTTCTGTTCCCGGCTTCAACTACTGATGAGTTTTGGCATTTACCTAAAACCGGAAACAGAAAACCGAAAACCGTCATTTCGGACGCTTGGCTCCGTACTTGGAGCGGCCCTGCCGGCGGTCCTGGACGCCCGAGGCGTCAAGGGTGCCGCGGATGACGTGGTAGCGCACCCCGGGGAGATCCTTCACCCGGCCGCCCCGGATGAGGATCACGGAGTGTTCTTGGAGATTGTGGCCCACCCCGGGGATATAGGTGGTCACCTCGATGCCGTTGGTGAGCCGCACCCGGGCCACCTTGCGCAGGGCCGAATTGGGTTTCTTGGGGGTGGTGGTGTACACCCGGACGCAAACCCCTCGTTTTTGGGGACAGCTTTGCAAAGCCGGCGCAGCGGTGCGCTTCTTGAGCTTTTCCCGTCCCTTCCGGATCAACTGGTTGATGGTAGGCATTCCTTCTCCGCTGAGGCCCCTGGTTGAGTGCGGCCCCACTAAAAATATAAATTTTACTCTTTTTTCCCTATTTTTGTCAACCCTTTATTGTTCGGCTAAGGGCTCCGGCTCCGGAAGCGCTTCCAGAAGCTCCGCGGCCGGCGGTTCCATCTCTTCCAGTTCTTCGGCCATCTTGATATTCAGTTCCCGATACTGGGGCAACCCCGTGCCCGCGGGGATGAGCCGGCCCATGATGACGTTTTCCTTGAGGCCCCGCAGGTAGTCGACCTTGCCCTGCACCGCGGCGTCCGCCAGGACCTTGGTGGTCTCCTGGAAGGAGGCCGCCGAGATCCAGCTCTCGGTGGTCAGAGACGCCTTGGTGATCCCCAGCAGCAGGGGCTCCGCGGTGGCCGGCCGTTTGCCCGCGGCCATGGCCAGATCGTTCCTCTCTTCGAAGACCCACTTCTCCACCTGCTCGCCCATGAGGAAGTCCGTTTCCCCGGGGTCCACCACCTTGACCCGGCGGAGCATCTGCCGGACGATGACCTCGATGTGCTTATCGTTGATCTTGACGCCCTGGAGACGGTAGACTTCCTGGACTTCGTCCACCAGGTAGCGGGCCAGTTCCTTGAGGCCGCTGATGTTTAAGATGTCGTGGGGGTTGCGGGAACCGTCCATCAGGGGCTCCCCGGCCCGGACAAAGTCTCCTTCCTGGACCGCCACGTGCTTGCCTTTGGGGATCAGGTATTCCTTGGGCTTGCCCACTTCCGGGGCCACGATGATCTTGCGTTTGCCCTTGATGTGGCGCCCGAAGGAGACCACCCCGCTGATTTCGCTGATGATGGCCGTTTCCTTGGGCTTGCGCACCTCGAAGAGCTCGGCCACCCGGGGCAGGCCACCGGTGATGTCCTTGGTCTTGGTGGTCTCCCGGGGGATCTTGGCGATGACGTCGCCGGGGAAGACCTCGTCGCCTTCATTCACCATGAGGATGGCGCCCAAGGGCATGAAGTAGCGGGCATAGGCCGGACTGCCGGGGATGCGGGCGGTGGCGCCGCTTTCGTCTTTCACCGAGATGCGGGGCCGCATTTCCGGGTCCCGGCTCTCGATAATCAGGCGGCTCGCCTTGCCGGTCACCGGGTCCACCCGTTCCTGCACCGTGACGTTGTCCAGGATGTCGCCGAACTTGATCTTGCCGCCCACTTCCGTGAGCATGGCGTTGGTGAAGGGGTCCCATTCGGCCAGCGTCTGTCCCGGGGCCACTTCCTGGCCTACCTGCACCTTGATGTGGGCCCCGTAGGTCAGGGGGTAGCGCTCCCGTTCGATGCCCTTCTCGCTGACGATGACCAGTTCCGCCTGGCGGGAAAGGTTCACCAGTTCGCCCAGGCGGTCCTCCACCGACTTCAGGTTGTCGAAGCGCACCCAGCCCTTCCCCTGGGCCACGTGCAGGCTCTGTTCGGCCCGCCGGGAAGCGGTGCCGCCGATGTGGAAGGTGCGCATGGTGAGCTGGGTGCCAGGCTCGCCGATGCTTTGGGCCGCCATGATGCCGATGGCTTCGCCGATGGAGACCGGGGTGCCGTGGGCCAGGTCCCGGCCGTAGCAACTGGCGCACACCCCCCAGCGGGCCTGGCAGGTGAGCACCGACCTGATCTGGACCCGTCCCAGGCCCGCGGCTTCAATCAGGCGGGCCGAGTCTTCGTCGATCTCGTCATTGGCTTCCACCAGCACCTCGGTGGTGTGGGGGTCCACGATGTCTTCCAGGGCCACCCGCCCCAGGACCCGGTCGCCCACCCGCTCGATAATTTCGCCCCCTTCCACCAGGGGGGTCACATAGATGCCGTCAATGGTGCCGCAGTCCTCCATGGTGATCACCGCGTCCTGGGCCACGTCCACCAAGCGGCGGGTGAGGTAGCCGGAGTTGGCGGTCTTGAGGGCGGTGTCGGCCAGGCCTTTGCGGGCCCCGTGGGTGGAGATGAAGTATTGCAGCACGGTCAGGCCTTCTCGGAAGTTGGCGGTGATGGGGGTTTCGATGATCTCACCGCTGGGCTTGGCCATGAGGCCCCGCATCCCGGCCAGCTGGCGCATCTGGTCCTTGCTGCCCCGGGCCCCGGAGTCCGCCATCATGAACACCGGGTTGAAGGAGGCCACCTCTTCCTGGTGCACCACGATCTGGCCCGTCTCATCCTGTTCTTCCACGGTGATCACTTCCCGGGCCATTTCCGCCATCATCTCCGCGGCGATCTCGTCGGTGGCCTTGGCCCAGATGTCCACCACCTTGTTGTATTTTTCACCCTCGGTGATGAGACCTTCCTGGTACTGATCCTCCACCAGGACCACTTCGGCCTTGGACTGGGCCAGGATCTCGGCCTTGCGCTGGGGGATCACCATGTCTTTGACGCAGATGGAGAGCCCCGCTTGGGTGGCGTACTTGTAGCCCAGGTTCTTCAGTTGGTCCGCGAAGATGACGGTGGACTTGATGCCGCACTTGCGGTAGGCCTGGGCGATGAGCTTGCGGATCTCCTTCTTGGTCATGGTGGCGTTGATGAGTTCGAAGGGCAGGCCTTCGGGCAGGATCTCCCGGAGCAGGATGCGCCCCACCGTGGTCAGGTGAATCTTGCCGTCGATACGCACCGGGACCCGGGCCTGGAGATGGGCCTGGCCCTGGTCATAGGCCACCCGCACCTCTTCGGGAGAGGAGAAGGGCATGACTTTCTTGCCGTCTTTGGCCACCCGTTCCCCTTTGGCGAAGGGCCGTTCCCGGGTAAGGTAGTAGAGCCCCAGGACGATGTCCTGGGTGGGGATGATGATGGGGTCGCCGTTGGCCGGGCTCAAAATGTTATTGGTGGACATCATCAGGGTCCGGGCCTCGATCTGGGCCTCGAAGGACAGCGGCACGTGCACCGCCATCTGGTCGCCGTCGAAGTCCGCGTTGAAGGCGGTGCAGACCAGGGGGTGGAGCTGGATGGCCTTGCCTTCGATGAGGATGGGCTCAAAGGCCTGGATGCCCAGCCGGTGCAGGGTGGGGGCCCGGTTCAGCATGATGGGGTGTTCTTTCACCACTTCGTCCAGGATATCCCACACCTCCGGGGTCTCCCGGTCCACCAGCCTTTTCGCCACCTT
>JBGPBR010000102.1:0-6590 GCA_041481325.1 Desulfobaccia bacterium | reverse complement strand
TGAATGTACATGGCCGATATCAAAACCAGATCGGCCCACTGCCAATCTTCCTCCATCAGGCTTCTGACGTTGAGATCGGCCAGACGCAGTTCCCATTCAGCGGGCAACAAGGCTGCCACCGTAACCAGACCCAACGGTGGATTAACCGTTTTATTACCCCGGAGCCGGCAAGATTTCTGGAAACTCCAAAAGGACAGGGGAAATTCTGGACATACCAACAAAGCCCGCATCGCGGTAAAACTCCTCACTAACCGATAGTCGGCGGCAACCAG
Source organism: Desulfobaccia bacterium (assembly GCA_041481325.1). Taxonomy (GTDB): domain Bacteria; phylum Desulfobacterota; class Desulfobaccia; order Desulfobaccales; family 0-14-0-80-60-11; genus DASWLF01. The sequence goes on along the minus strand of JBGPBR010000102.1, from coordinate 6,318 downwards.
GCGATGGCTGCCTTATTACTCGGAGCAGAAAATGAGTTAACTTGAGGGGAGGGCCGGGGGAGCAGTGGTCTTTGACACCCGGCCCCCTCCCCCATTATCAACCTGTTTCATCGCCCGAGTTAAGCTATTTTGTGACCATTGAGTAATAACTTAGGTAATCTGAATTGTTTTTCGAAATTCGCCGCCATAATCTTGGCGAATGTAACCCCGCTCGTAAGGAGCATGATAACATAAAAATTTGCCAAAACCTCTCTGCGCGGTTTTTAGACGCCGGAGAAGATCGGTCCAGAGCTGATTTCCACCCTAAGACCCAGGTGGCACCGACCGATCATGATAAGAAATGCCAGGCGAGGAGAAATAAACCTATGAGGTCGCCTGGAGGCATCGACTTTGCCCTCTACCCTATTATCCGGTGGAGCGGGTATTTTGCTATCTGAAGAGATAAGCTATTATCCTTGAGGGAATTGGTGGCGGACCATCCATCTGGGACGGTCCGAAAACTTACCGTAAACGAGGACGGACAAAAAAATCTTGGGGTTCAGGCGGGGCAAATCGAGGGGTCGGGTTTATGCCTGGCCTCTTCTTTTTTTTCAGCCGGCAGATTTTCTAATCCTGCCAGGCAATACTGGAAAGTATTCCTAAAATCCTTTACAATCCTTTAGCGTATGCGTGACCGCATGATTTAAGCCGGGCGGTTTTATGGCGCCCAGGCGGAACCCGGTCTTCGGAAGGTTGGTGATGCCGATTTGCAGTCAATCGACTGATCTTTGCTAACTTTTCCCAGTGGCACCGGCAAAAGCCTGCGTCTACTATTTTTCTCAATGCCGTTGCCCACGGGCCTTAGACCCACCCGTAAAGCATGATAATCTAGCGCCGCCGCCCTCGGCGGCGCCGGGACGGCCCCCCGGGGGCGGACGCCCCACATTTTTTACCCCGTTCCCAAGCGGCGCTTGGGCATGTAGCTGGTGGGCCGGGCCCACCTTACATTGTTCTTTCCAGTCTCGAAACTCAAAACTCGAACCTCAAAACTTATCGTCGCAGGCATGGAAGCAAGACACCACCGGTTCAGCACTCCCTTGCATCTCACCGTCTGGGGCCTGGTCCTGGCGGGCCTGTACCTATCCAGCCATTATAGCTACCTCCTGTTCCACAGCCTGGCGGAGTTGTTCAGCGTCATCATTGCGGTGGGGGTCTTTGCCATCGCCTGGAACTCGCGCCGTTTCCTGGAGAACAACTACCTCCTGTTCCTGGATCGCTTACCTGTTCGTGGGGAGCACCGACCTGGTGCACACCCTGGCCTACAAGGGCATGGAGGTCTTCCCGGGATACGGCGCCAATCTGCCCACCCAGTTATGGATCGCGGCCCGGGCCCTGGAGGCCGTCTCCCTGCTCCTGGCCGTCTGGTTTCTGAACCGCTCCCTGAACGCCCCGGTGGTCTTCGCCGCCTACTTCGTGGCCGCGGTTTTCCTGTTCCTGTCCATTTTTTACTGGCGCATCTTCCCGGTCTGCTTCGTGGACGGGGTGGGCCTGACGCCTTTTAAGAAGGACAGCGAATACGTCATCTGCACCATTCTGGCCGGGGCCTTGATATTTTTGCGGCAGGAGCGGGGCGAATTCGACCGGGGCGTCTTCCGCCTCATCGTCTGGTCCATCATCCTCACCATGGGCTCGGAGATGGCTTTCACTTTCTACGTGAGCGTCTACGGCTTGGCCAATCTGGTGGGCCACCTCCTCAAGATCCTGTCCTTTTACCTGATTTACAAGGCCCTCATCCAAACGGGGCTGGAGAAGCCTTACAACCTCCTGTTCCGCAACTTGAAGCTCAGTGAAGAGGCGTTGCGCAAAGAACGGGATTTAATCCGCAAGCTCAACGCCGAATTGGAGTTGAGAATCGGGGAAGTCACCCGGCAGCGGGCCGCACTGGAGGCCGCCAACCGGGAACTGGAAAGCTTCAGTTCTTCGGTGTCCCACGACCTGCGGGCGCCGCTGCGCGGCGTCTCCGGCTTCTGCCGGGCCCTGGAGGAAGACTACGGCCGCCTGCTTGACCCCCAGGGTCTTGATTACCTGCATAAAGCCCAGGATTGCGCCCGGCAGATGGGGGAACTCATCGACGCCTTGCTGGGCCTGTCCCGGATGATGCGGGCTGAAATGCGACGGCACAAGCTGGACCTGAGCGCCCTGGCCCGGGAGATTGCCGACGGCCTGCAGAAGGCCGAGCCGGACCGGCAGGCGGATTTTCTCATCGAGCCGGGGCTGGCGGCTGACGGCGACCGGGCCATGGTGCGCGCCGTCCCGCAGAATCTCCTGGGCAATGCCTGGAAATTCACCGGGAAGGTCCCCCGGGCCGTGATCGAGTTCGGGGCCCTGCCCCAGGACCCTGGGAGGCGGATATTTTTCGTGCGGGACAACGGCGCCGGCTTCGACATGAAATACGTCCACAAGCTCTTCGGGGCCTTCCAGCGCCTCCACTCCCTCCGGGATTTCCCCCGGCACCGGCATCGGCCTGGCCGCGGTGCAGCGCATCGTGCAGCGCCACGGCGGCCGGGTCTGGGCCGAGGCCGCGATAAACCAGGGGGCCGCTTTCTATTTCACCCTTGAGGCTCAGGCCGCAAATGAGGTAAGCTAGGGTTGGGTCTCGTAACTACTGTTCAAAGATTCTCGTGGTGCCCAAGCAGGGCTTGGGCTGATAATTTGCGTTCCCAAGCTGGAGCTTGGGAACGAGATTCAAAAGAGATGCAAAAATAATGGCGCGCTTTTCCCCCTTTTCGCCCTTTCGCCCTTTCACCTTTTCGCCCTGGGGTTTTTAAATGCGCTGGCGCTTCGTCCACGCCGCTGACCTCCACCTGGACAGCCCTTTTGCGGGCCTCCGGGACCTGCAAGCCGACCTGGCCCTGGACCTGGTGGCGGCCACTTTCGCGGCTTTTCGGGGGATCGTGGACCTCTGCCTGGAAACCCGGGCCGAATTTCTGCTGCTGGCCGGGGACCTGTTCGACCAGCCCCAGGGGAGCCTTAAGGCCCAGCTCCGGCTGCGCCAAGAATTGAGCCGCCTGGCCGGGGCCGGCGTCGAGACCTTCATCGTCCAAGGCAACCACGACCACCTGGGCGGCCCGGGCGCCACCCTGGACTGGCCTGGAGGGGTAACCATCTTTCCGGCCGGACAGGTGGAACTGGCCGAAGTCCGCCGCCGGGGCGAGACCCTGGCCCGGGTCTACGGGCTCAGCCACGCGGGACCGGCGGAGTCCGCCAACCTCGCGGCCAGATTCCCCCCGGCCCCCCGGGGCCCGTTGGCGGTGGGCCTGCTCCATGCCAACCTGGACCGCAACCCCCAGCACGGCGATTACGCCCCCTGCACCCTGACGGACCTGGACCGGGTCTCTTACGACTACTGGGCCCTGGGGCACATCCACCAGCCGGGGGTGCGCCGGGCCTCCCAGCCTGCGGTGGTCTATGCCGGCAACCCCCAGGGCCGCCACCTGAAAGAGGCCGGCCCCCGGGGCTGCTACCTGGTGGAAGTGGACGGCCATCAACCCCGGCCCGAGTTCCGGGCCACCGCCCCCATCGGTTGGGAAGAGGCCGCGGTGAATCTCACGGGCCTGGAGAAGGTGGACCAGGTGCTGGCCGCCCTGGAAAAGACGGTGGAAGACCGGCGTCCCCCCGCCCCCCGGCAAGGGGCGGTGCTGCGGCTCACCCTCACGGGGCGGGGACCGGTGCACCGGGAGCTCAAGCTCCCCGGCACCCTGCCCGAACTCCTGGAGGAGGTGCGGCGCCAGGGGAGGAGCGTGGACCCCTGGGTCTGGGTGGAGTCTCTGGGCGCGGCCACGGCCCCGGACCTTGACCTCGCGGCCCTGAGCCAGGGCCAAAACCTGGCGGCCACCATCCTCACCCACCTGGCCGAAACCAGGCGGGAGCCGGCCATACCCCCGGAGCTCCAGAAAATCCTGGACCCCTTATACCAGCACCCCGTGGCCCGGCGCTATCTGCCCGAGGGGCCGCCCTGGCCGGAGATTCTGGACGAAGTCGCCGCCGAACTGCTGGGCCGGCTTCTTCAGGAGGAGGATTGAGCCCCATGCGGCTAACCCGTCTCCGGCTGGAAAAGTTCGGGGGCTTCGAGGACCTGACCCTTGACGGCCTCGGGCCCGGCCTCAATCTCCTCTCCGGGCCCAATGAGAGCGGCAAGACCACCTGGATGATGTTCATCCGGGCCATGTTTTTCGGCTTTGCCACCCGGCAGCGGACCCTCTACGATCCGCCGGACGGCTCCGAGCCCGGGGGCAGCCTGCACCTGGCGGACGCCCAGGGGCAGGCCTGGGTGGTGGAGCGCCGGGGCCGGGGGCGCAAGGCCCGGCTGACGGTGAGCGGCCCGGCGGGCGTCCAGGGCGACCTCCGGCACCTGCTCAATAACCTGACCCGGGAAGTCTACGAGAATATCTTCGCCTTCGGGCTGCACGAGCTGTCCAATATCGCCACCCTGAACCAGCGGGAGGTGCAGCATCTCCTGTACAGCGCCTCCATGGGCCTGGGCGGCGTCTCCCTGAAGGCCGTGGAAGACGACCTGGACCGCCTCAGCGGCGACCTCTTCAAGCCCCGGGCTTCAGCCAGGGAAATCAACCTGCTCCTGGGGGAGTTGTCCGAGACCCGGGCCGCGGTGGCCGCCCTGGGAAACCAGCCCCGGGAATACCAAGACCTGAAAAAAACTCTCCAGGCCGTCCGGGAAGAGATCGGGCAGCTGCGCCGGGACCGGGAAGCCGCCTCCGGGGAACGGCGCTGGCTGGAGAAACCGCGCCAGGCCTGGGACGCCTGGCAGGATCTCCGGCAGACCCGGGCGGAGTTGGACGGGCTGCCGGCACCGGAGCCCTTCCCCGAGGACGGCCTCAAACGATGGGAGGCCGCGGCCGCGGCCCTGACCGAAGTGGAAGGCCAGGCGGAGCACTGGTCCGCCGAACTGGAGCGCTTGGGTCAAGAGCCCCTGGGACCTGTCAACCCGGCCTTGCCGGCAGTCTCCGGGGCCATCGACGACCTGTGGGACGAGCGGGTGCTGTTCCGGGAGAAGGTCCAGGAGCTTCAGGACCGGCAGGCGGCCGGGACCGCGGCCGCGGCCCGCCTGGCCGATTCTTTGGCCGCCCTGGGGCCGGCCTGGAGTGAGGCTCGCCTGGAGGAATTCCAGCCGCCTCTGAGCTGGCAGGCAGCCCTGCCCCAGTGGCCCCAGCGCCTGGAAGCCGCGGCGTCCGAAGGGCGCCGCGCCGCAGACCGGGCCCAGCGCTGGGCCGAAAAACTGGCGGAACAGCAAGCGGCCCGGGACCGCGCCGCCGCGGCCGGCCCCTTCGGGGACAGCAAGTTTTTCCTCATGAGTTTCGCGGTCCTGGGACTCATCCTGGGGGTGGCAGCGGCCGGCCTCTTTTTCCACCTGGGGCGCCCGGACCTGGCCCTGCTGCTGGCAGCCGGCGCCGGCATGGCCTGGCTGGCCGACCTGGCTTACCTGGTGCAGATGCGCCTGACCCATGGGCGCCGCCTCCGGGAGTTGGAGAGCGACCTGGAGCAGACCCGGGGCGCCGCCCGGGTGGCGGCGGAGTCCGCGGACCAGGAACGCCGCCGCCAGGAGGAACTCCGGGGGCAGTGGCGGCAGGTGCTGGCGGCGCGGGAACTCGATCCGGAAATCAGTCCGTTTGCCGCCATGGAGACCGTGCGGGAGGTGAACCAGGCCCGGGACCGGCTCCTGGAGCTGCGGGAAGCCCGGCGGGCGGTTGCGACCCTTACCGCCTACCTGGACGGCTACGCCCGGCGACTGGCGCAAGTCCTGGCCGACCTGGGCCGGGAGCCCGCGGCCCCGGAGGAGATAAACCGCGTCCTCGAGCACTTGAAAGGGGAGCTGGGCGAGACTATCATAAATCAAGAGCGCCTGAAACAACTGGCCCAAAAGATGGCCGAGACCCAGTCCCACCGTGATACCTGGCAGGCCAAGGCCGAGGCGCGGCGCCAGGAATTGGGCCGGTTGCTCACCGCGGCCGGGGCCCGGGATGAAGAAGAATTCCGGCGCCGGGCCGCGCTGGACCGGGATCGCCGGGACCTAACCCAGAACCTCAGCCGCCTCACCGCCCAGCTCAACCTGCTGGCCGGCGGGGCCGAAAATCTGGAGCGCCTGCAAGCCGACCTGGCGGGAACCACCCCGGAAGACCTGGAGGACCGCCTGGCCCAAGCCCAGGCCCGGGTGCAGGAACTGGACGGCAGGCTCTCCCAGGCCGAGCAGGAGCAGGGCAAGACCGCCGACCGCCTGGCGACCCTGGAGCGGGCCGACGACCTGGGCCGGGCCCTGCTCACGGA
>JBGPBR010000101.1:0-6604 GCA_041481325.1 Desulfobaccia bacterium | reverse complement strand
GGAGTTGGTCCTGGAGGCCGGGGTGGTGGTTTTGGCCACCGGTTTTCGGACCTACCAACCCCGGCAGGGGGAATACGGCTTTGGGGAATTTCCCGAAGTCATCACCCTGCCGCAGCTCATCCGGGCCATGGCCGAAAATCCGCCCCAAGGCGATACCCTCATGTGGCAGGGTCGCCGGATCAAGCGGGTGGCCATGATCCATTGCGTCGGCAGCCGCCAGATTCCCGGCATCCATGAGGAGAATGAAGGCGGCTACCTGAACGAGTACTGCTCCCGCACCTGCTGCGGCGCCACGCTTTATGCCGCCAATCGCATCCGGGAAACCTACCCTGAGACCCACATTTTTGATTTTTATCGGGATATCCGCACCTATGGCCGGGGACAGGAGGAACTCTATACCCAGGCGGCCAAAAGCCGGGTGTTGTTCTTCCGCTTCGAGGCCGGAGAGGAGCCGCAGGTCCTGAAGAATCCCGGGCCATCGCCGCATCCCTTGCTGGTCAAGGTGAAAGATGTTTTGACCTTTGGCGAAGAAATCGAGGCCCCCGTGGACCTGGTGGTCCTGGCGGTGGGGCAGGAGGCCAATAACATCGCCGATTTGGTGGAGAAGATGAAGATTCCCGTGGGGGCTGACCGCTTCCTCCAGGAGGTGCACCCGAAATTGCGTCCGGTGGAACTGCCTCCCGCGGGCATGTTGTTGGCGGGCAACTGCCAGGCGCCCTTTGACGTGGGCGAGTCCTGCGCCACTGCCTCCTCCGCCGCGGTCAAGGCAACCGCCATCCTGGCCCGGGGTTACGTGGAGCTGGACCCCTTCGTGGCCGAGGTGGATTTGAGCAAGTGCCAGGGCGCCGGCGCCTGTGTGGAGGCCTGCCCGGCGGATGGCGCCCTGACCATGAAGGACCTGGAGGTGGAGGGCCAGAAAGTCCAACGGGCCCAGGTCAATCCTGCGCTATGTCTGGGCTGCGGCGCCTGCGTGGCCGTCTGCCCCGAAAACGCCATCAACATCCAGGGCTGGACCTTGAAGCAATATGAAGCCATGGTGGACATGTTCGTCTCGGACGAATACCTGGAGGGAGCCTGATGAAGGACCTTACTGAAGAACAAGCAGCCGGGAAAAAGGCTCTGAAAAAACTTAAGGCCGCCCGCAAGGACCAGATCGCCGCGGTCACCTCCCGCCTGAAAACTCAGCGCCAGGCGGTGAAGGCCATCAAGGAGCAGCTTAAGGAGGCGGACCTGACGGTGCCAGAACTGGCCCAGGCCACCGGTCTGACTCCCCCCGAAGTCATGTGGTACGTGGCCGCCTTAAAAAATTATGGAGAAATTCTGGAAGGCAACAAGGACGGCAGCTATTACCGCTACCGGTTGGGCAAGGTCTCGGAAGAGGTTCCCAGCCCGGAGTAGCCGCCCCTGGTCACCGAGGATGAAACATGGCACAAGTGAATCCTGATTTTGCCGAGGAACTGAAAGCCTACGGCGTGGACACGGCCCTGGAGTGCTTCAACTGCGGCACCTGCGCCGCCATCTGCCCCCTGATCTACGAGCACTTTCCCCGGAAACTGATCCGTTATCTCCAGGTGGGCGCCAAGGAAAAGATTGTGCAACAAGCCCAGGAACTCTGGCGGTGTCTGCACTGCGGGCTCTGCACCCAGACCTGCCCCCGCCAGGCCAACCCCGGCGAACTCATCCTGGGATTGAGGCGCTACGTGGTGTCGCAGTGGAGGAGGGCGTAAGATGTATAACCCCAAAGACATCATCGACCTCATCGCCACCAATGTCAGGAAGACCCGTAATCCCTTCGGGGTGCCCGCTTCCCAGCTCAACACCTGGTGGAAAGGCCTGCCCCGGGGCGGTCGCCGGCCGGGTGACGCCTTGCTGTTCACCGGTTTGATGTACCAGTCCATCCCCTATATCGAAGCCACTACCGGTTATCTGGAGCGCTTCGAGGACACCCCACGGGCCAACACCCTGATGAAGCTGGGCAGGTTGCGGCGCTTCGCGCCCAACTCCCTGGTGGGCTGGGGCCTGAACCGCATGATCTCCAAGACGGACAGGACCAAATTCAACGGCATCCTCAATTCCATCTATCGGCTGCTCAGGAAATCCGGGGAGGGCTTCTTTTACCTGCCGGAGCTCGACTTTTACAGCGGCATCCTGCTGTATGACCTGGGGGATCAGGAAGGCTTCGTGGAGCATGCCCGCTTCGTGGCCCACCATTTAAAGGTGCACGGGGTGGAAAAGATCATTACCGTTGACCCCCACAGCACCTATGCCCTGAAGGAGCTTTATCCCAAATATACCGGGGCGACCTTTGAGGTGAACCCTTATTTCACCAAGCTCAACCTCAGCGGCAGCAACGGCCACCCGCCGGTGGCCGTCCACGATCCGTGTTTTTACGGCCGCTATCTGGAGCTCTCCGAGGCGCCGGTGCGGCTGCTCAACAACTTGGGCATCCAGTGCGTGGAAGTGCGCCGCAGCGGTACTTTCACCCACTGCTGCGGCGGCCCGGCCGAGTCGGTGTCCCCGGCCCTGAACCGGGAGATCCTGGGCCGGAGGGTGGAGGAATTGCTGGAAACCGGGGCCCCCGTGGTAACCATGTGCCCCATCTGCCTGGCCAACCTGCTCAAGGCGGGGGTGCCGGTGGAAGACCTGGCCAACGTGGTGGGGCGTTATTGGCAAGATTAGTGCTACACTGGTAGTAGAGGAAGGGCCGACAATACTGCCCTATTGTGGCCCAACCCGGCGATAACTAAACTTCATATGGAAGAAAGGAGAGGCGAACATGGCGGAAGAAAAAGAAAAAATCGTGTTAATCTCCACCCATGGGGGGGAGGATCCGGAACGGGCCATCTTCCCCTTACTGCTGGCCAATGCGGCCCAATCCATGGACGTGGAAGCCGTGGTGGTATTGCAGGGGAACGGGGTCTATCTGGCCAAAAAGGGCTATGCCGATAATATTGCCTTTCCCGGCCTGACCCCCTTAAAGACGCTGGTTGACAACTACGTCGCCAATGGCGGCACGTTCCTGGTCTGAATTCCCTGCCTCGAGGAGCGCAAGATCAGTCAGGCTGACTTGATCCAGGGAACAGAATTGGTTAAGGCGGGGCGGCTCATTGTTGAAATGACCAGCGCCAAATCCACTGCGGTTTATTAAAATTATTAAAACACGGGATGCTCAGAACCCCCTCTCCCTCTAAAAGGGGAGAGGGTTGGATTGAAGGGGCGGCTAAAGCCACCATATGCTTGCAGGCCCTACGCAGTAACCAGTTTGTGCACGTCGATGCCGTATTTTTTCATGCGGTGCCAGACGGTGACCCGGCTGACCCCCAAAAGCGCCGCGGCCCGGGACTGGTTGCCGCCCGCTTGCCGCAAGGCATTGATCAGGGCGGTCTTTTCATCGGAATCCGGGGTGCCACCAGCCTCTGGCAGGGTCCCCGGGGAGACTTCCCGGGAGCTCAGCTTCGGGGGCAAATGCAAAGGCGCGATGAAGCCGCTTTCGGCCACCACAAAGGCGTATTCCAGGGCGCCTTTGAGTTCCCGCACATTGCCGGGCCAGGGATGATCCAGAAAAATCTGCATGGCTTCCCGGGTAAGCCCGGATATCGCCTTGCCGCTGTGCTGGCGAAGTCGAGTCAGGAAATGATCCACCAAGAGGGGGAGGTCTTCCAGACGCTCCCGAAGCGGCGGCAGGTTTATGGGAATGACATTGATGCGGAAAAACAGGTCTTCCCGAAATCTTCCCTCGGATACGAGAGCTTCCAGGTCGCGGTGGGTCGCGGTAATGATGCGGACATCCGCGGCAATGGGCCGGTGGTCTCCCACCCGCTCAAACTGCTTGGTTTCCAGGACGCGTAAAAGTTTTACCTGGATGGCCGGGGGGAGGTCGCCGACTTCATCCAAAAAGATATCCCCCCGGTGGGCCGCTTCAAAGCGGCCCTGGCGATGGGTGTAGGCCCCGGTGAAGGCGCCCTTCACATGGCCGAAAAGCTCGCTCTCCAACAAGGCCTCGTTGAGCGCGGCGCAATTGCAGGTGATGAAGGGTCCCCCTTTTCTCGGACCCAGGGCATGAATGGCGTGGGACACCAGTTCCTTGCCGGTGCCGCTCTCGCCATAGATAATCACCGGGGCCTCGCTTTGGGCCGCCTTTTGGGTGAGTTCAAAGACTTGGTGCATGCGGGGGGATTTCCCTACCAAACCCTGAAAGTCGCCGGCGGTATCAATGAGTTTGGAGAGGTGTTGGATCTTCTCATCCCGCTTGTCTAATTCCGAGATATCGGTGAGAGTTTCCACCGCGCCCAGCACCTGGCCGGCTTCGTCCCTTAAGATGGCGGCATTTTTCAGGGTATGGACATAAGAACCATCTTTGCGCATCAGCAAGCAGGGTCTACGGGTGGCCGCCTCCTGCTCAAAGAGGTCGCACCATTGGTTTTTGCCTTCCGAACGGGCGGCGGTGCAGGCGTCGCAGTGCAACAGGGTGCAGGAGCGACCGATGAGTTCCTCCCGGCCATATCCGATAATCTTTTCCAGAGCCTGATTCACCATGAGGATGGTGCCGTCCGGGCTTACCACCATGAGACCGTCGTTCATGGTGTTGACGATTTCTTTCCAGTAGCGGTTGATTTTTTGTTCATCCATGGTTTCACCGGATTTTGTTTTAACAATTGTTTAAATAAGTTTCGCACCTAGTGTCGCCGAATGCAACGGTAAATCAACTTCATGAATGATATTAACAAGATAAGACGGAGGACGTACGGATTTCACCATGACTTCCCTGAAGTCTGATCAACAACTGGATATTTCCGGGGTGGTCATCCCCTTCAGTCTGGTCCTGTGCAAAGCCGCCCTGGCCCGGATGCCGGCCGGAGCAGTGTTGCACATCCGCCTGCAAGATGATGACACCCTCCAGGATTTGCTCATCATTTTGGAGCGCTCTGGAGATCGGATTCTTGCCTGGGAGCAGCAAGGCGACTATTATCACGTCTGGGTGCAAAAAATCCTGAAGCAGGGACCCATGTAAACAATGGGGCCCTGCCCAGGCCAAACGGAAAAGCGGCATCAGCAGATGGCAAGCAAATTGCTCGTTCACATCTCCGATCGCGATAAGTGGCCGATTGCGTTGGCTTTAATAAGATCGCTGCTAGATCAAAGCCAATCGGAGATTGTCATCATCGCCGATATCTTCGCGGTGGGGATTTGTGTTGCCTGTAATAAATTTCTTGCTGAACAGATGCAGGCCCTGGTGGAAGCCGGACACAAAATTCTCTTGTGCAGGGATTCTCTGCAAGCCCTGAATATTCCCGCCAGGAACCTCCTTGAGTTTATGAACGTCATCCCCAATTCCTTGGCTGAGATTTTGAAACGCCAACCCGAAGGCTGGCAATATATAAAATTTTAGCATGGCTGACTCTAACCATAACTGCAGAAAGGAGATGCGGTAATGCGGAAAATGCTTTTTATGATTACCCAAGGCTTTGAAAAGGCAGGCCGGGCCACCCGAGCCTTCCAGATCGCCAAGGTGGCCAAGGAAACCGGGCATGAGGTGAAAGTCTTCCTCATGGATGACGCCATCCACTGGGCCCGATTGGGCATAGCCGAAGGGGCCCGGGCCATCACCGGCGAGGAGATGAAGCCCTATATCGAATACCTTCTGAAAAACGGGGCCGAGTTCATCGCCTGCAAGGCCTGAGTGGACCACAGTTATTTAACCTCCGATGAACTAATCCCGGGGGTCAACATTCAAGGCGCGCCTTACGTCGTCGCTTTTATGGACGAATACGACACTATAACCTTCTAAAAGATCTGGGTACGGAGAGCTCCTCTCTGTGGTTCCCTGACGGGAGAGAGGGGAGCTCTTCTCTCTGGCCAAAAGGCCAGGAATTACCGCGCCTGAAAATTTCCAAGGGAGTGCCGCGCCGGCAGCCAGGCAGTCCCTTTACTTGGCTGCGGCTGACGGACCAGGGAATGGTTTGCCCTGCGGCAGTGGCGGTGCCGAAGCATCCGTGAACTCATTAGCTTACCGTGCCGGATGCTAACTAACTTGCGAGACTGTCGAAAAAGGTTTGAATACGGCTGATTTCCCTCCTTCTCATAAGTTCCTGCCAAAAGTTAATTGAGTCATAAAAATCGTCTAACCTATCATAATTGCTGGATTATTATGTGATTTCGTGCTAGTTTGGAAAAAACCAAGCAAAAAATTGAGAAGGTGAACTGGGAATCGTGTGCCCGAGTCCTGGATGCCGGGGAGCGGAAAATATTTCTGCTGAAGGGATGGTGAAATCGAGGCGACTCGTTGTTTTCCATGACTGCCTATCTGCACCCATGCCCTATTGATACCAATTCGCAATCTATTGGTGGCACAGGCGTCCCGCCTGTGCAGCACGGTAAAGCCTGCGGCTACCAAAAATTGCTCTTTGACTGCAAATTGGTATGAGGACATATTGGGGAGAAATAAGAAAATTAAGTAGTTGAAAACGCGAGAAATGATTTAAAAAAAGTGTGGGAAAAGTGGGGAGGGAGTAAAAAAGGGGGTGGACGACTTACAAGGGTACAAGGGGAAATAAGAGAAAATGGTGGGGCGGCGGGGGTCGCCTTTTTTTATTTTTGGGGGTGG
>JBGPBR010000100.1:0-6669 GCA_041481325.1 Desulfobaccia bacterium | reverse complement strand
TCCATGAATCCGGGCTGCAGGACATCGGCCAGGGCGTGCTCCCGCAGTTCCAGGGCCAGCGTGATCTTGCCTTCCAGGTAGGCCGCGGGAAATGAACGGCGGTCCAGCCGCAGGCGCACCAGGTCGGCGCCGTGGGCCGCGGCCAGGGGCAAGAGGTCCCGGAGTTTTCCTGCCTCCAGGGTGCAGGCGTTGAGAATGGGCGGCTGCTCGCAGGCGGCCAGTCCCCGGGCCAGGACCCGGGCATTGGGGCTGTCCAGCATCAAGGGCAGGCGGGTCGCCTCCTGCACCGCCTCCACCATGAAGGCCATGCGGTCCTCATGGCGGGGGGCCAGAAAACCCGGGTTAAGGTCCAGGATTTGGGCCCCGGCCGCCTCGCAGCGCCGGGCCAGTTCCTGCAGGGGATAGGGGGCGCGGTTTTTGAGGGCCGCAGCCACCGCGGGATTCAGCACCTGGAGGTTGTCAGCCGCAATGATCAACGCCGTGCTCCCGGGCCACCAGTTCCACCTTGACCTTTTGGAACAGTTCGCAGGCCGGGCGGCAGACCCGGACCAGTTCCCGGGCCAGGAATTCGCCTTCCCCCGCTTCCTTAATTAGGGGGAGGTTGGCGCAGGCGATGTGGTAGGCCCCCATAAGGGCGGCGTTGATTAACTCCGCGGCCACCAGGAGGTCTGAGATCAGGTGGGCGCGGCAGTTTTGCCCGGCCCAGGCGACCAGGCTCAGGGCCTCCTGGGCCTTAAGGATAATTCTCACCGGGCAGAGCACGGCTTCCCGCAGCGCCGCCGCCAGGTCTGCCGTGTCCCCTGCGGCCCGGGCCCGGGTCAGGTTGAGGTAGGCCTGGACGTCTTCCTGGCGGAGCCGGTCCAGGGCCGCGGCCAGTTGGCCTACCTGGCCCAGGGTTTTCTCCCAGGGCGGCCCCCCCGGGTTGCCGGCCTGGGGCCGCCTGGCCTCCAGCCGCACCACTTTTTCCAGCAGCGCCAGACCCAAAGCGGCCCCGTAAGCCGCGGCGGCCCCGCCCCCGGGGTCGGGCCGGGCTTGCGCCAGTTCGTCGAGAAACGAGGTGCTCATTTCCTACCCATGGTCGGGACCCCAGATGGCAGATGTCCCACCCCTTTATCTGAAACCTTTGCGATAGGTTGATGGTGGGCCATGCCCACCCTACGTTTACGGTTGGGTTACGCCAAAACCTTGAAAATGGCGGTTGTAGGGGCGGGTTTAAAACCAGCCCCTACAACCACTCAAAACTTTTCCAGGCAGGGGTCTTTATTAATGAATAAATTAAGTCCCCTTGAGATGCAGTCAAGCCGCTTGTGGCCGCAGGTGCCGGCCAGCATGGGGGACCCCTCCGGAGCCGCTCTCTTGCAACTCACCCCGGGTATGGTTATAATTTGTTATAATTAATGAGCACTTGTCAACCGACCCTTTAAAAGACCAGACGTTATGGAAAAAATCCCGGACCCCAAAGAGCTGGAAAAAGAACTGAGCGATTATCTCAGCAAGAAATACGGCAGCCGCATCAAGGTGCTGGCCCCAAATCTGATCGCCCGGCCCGAAAAAGACGCGAACGGCAACGTCAAGTCCGGCAAGATCAATTTCGACCTGAAGCCTGAAGAGCTGGAGGCCTATCTCAACGAGTACGTCATCAAGCAGGAAGTGGCCAAGAGCATTCTGGCCACCAAGATCTGCACCCACTTCAACCGCATCCGCCATTCCCTGGCGCAGGGCCGGGACCCGGAACCCGGGGTGGGCTCCATTAAGAACAACATTATCCTCATCGGCCCCACCGGCGTGGGCAAGACCTATCTGGTAAAACTCATCGCCAAGAAGATCGGGGTGCCCTTCATCAAGGGCGACGCCACCAAGTTCAGTGAAACCGGCTACGTGGGCGGCGACGTGGAAGACCTGGTGCGGGACCTGGTGTACGCCGCCGGCGACGACCTGGATCTGGCCCAGTACGGCATCATTTATATCGACGAAATCGACAAGATTGCCGCGGCCTCCCCTACCTGGGGCGGTCCGGACGTCTCCCGGGCCGGGGTGCAGCGGGCCCTGCTCAAACCCATGGAAGAAACCGAAGTGGACCTGAAGGTGGCCCACGACCCCGTGTCCCAGATTCAGGCCATCGAACACTACCGGCGCACCGGCAAGAAGGAGAAGCGCACCCTCAACACCCGCCACATCCTGTTCATCGTCAGCGGCGCCTTCAACGGCCTGGAAAAGATCGTCAAAGAGCGCCTCAGCAAACAGGAAATCGGCTTCCGGGGCGAGCGCACCTCCAAGTCCAAAGACCGCGTCTTCATGAAGCAGGTGAACGCCGAAGACCTCATCAAATTCGGCTTCGAGTCGGAGTTCGTGGGCCGCCTGCCGGTGGCGGCGGTGCTGGATGAACTGACGGCCGACGACCTCTACGAGATCCTGCGCAACCCCAACAACCCCATCATCACCAGCAAGAAGCGGGACTTCCTGGCTTATGGCATCGACATCAAGTTCGAGGACGAAGCCCTGCAAAAACTGTCGGCCCGGGCCGCCCTGGAAAAGACCGGGGCCCGGGGCCTGGTGAGCGTCATCGAACGCATCCTCATCAATTTTGAGAAAAGGCTGCCGTCCACCGGGATCAAGGAACTGGTGGTCACCCCGGAAGTGGTGGCCCAGCCCCAGGAGGAGTTGGAAAAGCTGCTGGCCCAGCCGGACCGGGAGGATTTCAAGTCCCGCTTCCGGGAGGCCGGTCGGCGGGAGCGGGAAATCCTGAAGGAATCCATCTGGCGCCGGGAAAAGGAGCTGGCCAGCCGCTACCAACTGCCCCTCACCGACACCCGGGTGGAACTGATGGTGGACCAGTACCATCACTGGGACTGCGATCTCAAGACGGCCTTCGAAGAAATGGGCCGCCTCCACGAGCAGGTTCGCGGCTTCGAGGACCGGTTCTTCGCCGACCACGCCATCCACCTGCATTTCGACGCCGACGCCATGGACGAAATCCTGCGCCAGGCCGTGGACCGGGAAACGTCGGCCTACGACGTGTGCCAGGAATTGTCCAAGGACCTGGAGTACGCCCTCAAGCTGGTGCGGGACCGCACTTCCCGGGATCACTTCATCCTGACCCGGGAAGCCATCTGCGATTTGGACACCTTCCTCAACCGGGTGATCCGGGACTACTATCAGGCCACCCTGTACCGAGAGTAAACCCGAACGCCGGGGTCATGGCAGCCGCAGGCTTTAGCGTGCCAGTTCCTGTAGGGGCGGGTTTAAAACCCGCCCCTACCCAAAACGCGGTCATTTTCGGGGTGGCTCAAATTGGACCTGAACGTTTAGCCTGCACCGGCTGGGTTTATGGTTAATTTGCCAGTAATTTTTTATTAATTATTTTTTAGCCAAAAACGAAAGACCAAAAACCCAAAACGATATTAATAATGGTTGGAGTTTCCAAGCTCTATTGCGGCGCGGTGGAGGCCGGCGACGTCTTGCGCTATCACGGCCGCCGGGCCCAGGATTTGCCCTCCCATCTCCTGCAGTTTTCCGCGGACAAAAAACCGGTGGTGGTGTGGAACGTCACCAAGCGGTGCAACCTCAAGTGCCTGCACTGTTACGCCCAGGCCACCGCCGCCGGGGCCCCCGATGAATTGAGCCATGAAGAAGGGCTTGACCTCCTTAGGGATCTGAAGGACTTCGGGGTGCCGGTGGTCCTCTTTTCCGGGGGCGAGCCCCTGATGCGGCCCGACCTCTTCGACCTGGTGGATAAGACCGTGGCCTTGGGCATGCGGGCGGTGATCTCCACCAACGGCACCCTCATCGACCGGGACCTGGCGAGGCGCCTCAAGGACCTGGGCCTGTCCTACGTGGGCATCAGCCTGGACGGCACCGAGGCGGTGCACGACAAGTTCCGGGGCCAGCCCGGCTCCTTTAACGCGGCCATGGCCGGGGTGCGCCACTGCCAGGAGGAAGGCCTCAAGGTGGGCCTGCGCTTCACGGTCAGCCGCCTCAATTACCAGGAAGTCCCGGCCATCTTTGACCTGGTGCAGGAATACGACATCCCCCGCATCTGCTTCTACCACCTGGTCTACGCCGGCCGGGGCACCAAGCTGGTGGCCGAGGCCCTGAGCCACGGCCGGACCCGGGAGTTGGTGGACCTGATCTGCTCCCGGACCCGGCGCTTATTCGACGAGGATCGCCAGGTTGAGGTCCTGACGGTGGACAACCACGCCGACGGCCCCTACATCTACCTCAAGCTGCTCAAGGAGAACCCCGAGAGGGCCCAAGAGGTGCTGGAACTCCTGAAGATGAACGAAGGGAATAACACCGGCCGGGGCATCGGCTGCGTCAGTTGGGACGGTGAGATCCACCCGGACCAGTTCTGGCGGCATTACTCCTTCGGCAACGTGCGCCGGCGCCCCTTCAGCGAGGTCTGGACCGACCTGTCCAACCCTTTGATGGCCAAATTAAAGGACAAGCGGCCCCACCTCAAGGGCCGCTGCGCCGCCTGCAAATGGCTGTCCACCTGCGGCGGCAACTTCCGGGTCCGGGCCGAGGCCCTGACCGGCGACCTCTGGGCCCCCGACCCGGCCTGCTATCTGACCGATGAAGAGATCGGGCTGAGGGCTTGATTTGGGGGAGGGGGGCAGGGGCAATGGGCCGAAAGCCCTTTCTCCCTCTCCCAAACTCTTGAGAAAAAATGGCAGGGGCAGGGCCCCACGGCCCTGCCCCTGATTCAGGCGCAAATGGCGAGGCGGCACCCCACCCGCCTCTGGTAACGCGATCTTAGCCAGTAACCTTGGCTACCTTCACCGCCTGCAGTCCCTTGGGGCCCTCGTTGATCTCGAATTCGACCTGGTCGTCTTCCTTCAAGGTACGGAATCCGCTCCCCGTAATGTTGGTGTAGTGCACAAACAGGTCGGGGCCGTCGTCGCGCCGAATGAAACCGTAACCCTTGGCTTCGTTGAACCACTTGACAGTGCCGGTATAAATCATAAATCCTCACTCCTTATAGCGCTTAATTCCTTTGCCGGCCATCAGCGGAAGGGGACGCAGGCCAAAAAAAAACGGCCGGCTCCCGCCATACCGTCGTTATATTTATTGTGTCGCCCCGAACACTGCATTTGCGCCTGACCAAAGGATGAACTTTCCATTAGCACACCCCCGGAACCCTGTCAAGAAAATTATTTACCTAAAAAGACTCGGTCTCAAGTTCTTTGTTAAAAACAACAAAACGCCATGCCCCAAACCGAAAAATGAAAATCAACCGCCGATTTTCCCGGCGGTTAGACCGTGCTCCTCAACCCTAGCCGCAACCGACCCCTCTTTATCTTTTCCCGAACTTCGAAGCTGCAACCGGTTTGAGACCCTGGTTCTGAAAAAATCTTATCATTGTTGGCACCGGCGTCTCGCGGTTGCGGTGGGGGCGGGTTTTAAACCCGCCCATAGCTTGCGTCTTCGTAGCCTTCGGCGAGCCGTTGGTCCGGGACCGACTGCGAAAGTCTAAGGTGGGATAGCCGCCCTCGGCCGGCCCACCCCGGATTTTCCCAGAGGCCTCTCCCTCTTATTAAAAGTGGTCCAGCGGGATTCCCAACAGCAACCTGACGTGGTCCTCGGTGCACTCCTCCAGGACTTCCAGGTTGTAGCCGCCTTCCAACACGGTGATCACTTTCCCCCCGGCGGTCTCCCGGGCCAGGTCCAGCAGCAGGGTTGCCATATCCCGGTAACCTTGCCGGGTCAGTTTCATGTGGGCCAGGGGATCGCTCTCGTGGGCGTCAAAGCCCGCCGAGATGAGGAGAAATTGGGGGGCGAATTCTTTGAGGCGGGGCCGCGCCTCTTGCCGTAAGGCTTCCAGGTAGTCGCTGTCCTCGCTACGCGGCGGGAAAGGCAGGTTCATGGTAAAGCCCTGGCCGGGGCCTTTGCCCGTCTCCCGGCGGTAACCGGTGCCGGGATAGCAATATTGCGGGTCCTCGTGCAGGGACAGGTAAAAGACCCGGGGGTCGGTCTCGAACAGGTGCTGGGTGCCGTTGCCGTGGTGTACGTCCCAGTCCACGATGGCCACCCGCTCCAGGCCGTAGTGCTCCAGGAGGTAAACCGCGCCCAGGGCCACGTTGTTGAAAAAGCAGAACCCCATGGCCCGGTCCCGCTCGGCGTGGTGCCCCGGCGGCCGCACCGCGCAGAAGGCGTTCTCCACTTCTCCCTGCATGACCGCGTCCACCGCGGCCATCACCCCGCCGGCCGCCAACCGGGCGATCTCAAAGGACTCCTTTGAAATGCCGCAATCGGGCACCTCAAAGGTGTTCTTCCCCTTGGCGCAGGCCTCTCGGAACCTCCGGATGTAGCCGGGGTCGTGCAGGCGCTCCAGCCACTCCAGGGGGGCTGCGTAGGGCGGGATGGCCACCACCAACTCCAGGAGGCTGGATTCCTTGAGGTTCTGGTGGATGGCTTTCAGGCGGTCGGGGCGTTCGGGGTGCCACGCCCCCGGGTCATGCTCTAGATAGCGGTCATCGTAGACGTAACCGGTGCGGTGCATGGGGCTCTCCTGGTCTCCTGGCTCCCCTTACGGCAGGGGGCATTTCCAGGGTAACCTGAAGAGCCGGGGGTTGTAAAGGGGTTGCGGCGGGGGAGACCAGCGCGGTGAGGCCTCCCCCTTCCGCCGGATAAGTAGCTACGCGGTCTTCAAGCGCTGCTCCACCACGTCCC
>JBGPBR010000099.1:0-6730 GCA_041481325.1 Desulfobaccia bacterium | reverse complement strand
CGGGGGGAGCTGGTGGAGATAACCCCGACTGCGGTTAGCGAGCCGGTGAAAAGCGGCAGCGGTTCGGCTTCCTTAACGGTGCTGGGCGATTTCCGGGGCGAGTACCCGGAGGATTATCTCGTGGAGATTCAAAGCGCCGGCGAAGTGGGCGCCGCCACCTTCCGGTGGTCCCTGAACCAGGGGCAGAGCTGGGAGAAAACGGGCCTGCTCACCGCCGGAGCCGACGACCCGGTGGATCTGTCCGAGGGGCTGGCCGTCTATTGGGAGGCGGGGCCGGGGACCGACCTGGCCGGCGGAGACCGCTGGACCTTCGCCGCCACCCCCCCCGACTACCACTACCGGGTGTACGGCGCCCCCTTTGCGGCCATCAGCGCGGTTTACCTCAACCACGAGGAGACCGGCGACCGGGTGAGTGCGGCCGCGGCTACGGGGCTGATCCGGGTCACGGGGCGCAGCGCCCAGGTGGAGGCCCGGGTGGAGAAGGACCGCACCACCCACCCGGTGGACATCATCACCGACATCCTGGAGGAAGTGGGGCTGGGCGGCGCCATTCATCAGGATTCCTTCGCCCTGGCCAAGAGCCTGACCCCCGGGTACGTCATCGGGGTCTGCTTTGAGAACGTCGCCGCGGCCCAGGCGATTCGGGAAATCGTCCGGCGCTGCCTTTTCGACCTCTGAGTGGATTTCGGGGATATCAAGATCAACGCCTACCTGGGCGAATAAAAAAGAATTTTCATCACCAAGAACAACCAAAAAACCAAAACGGGTACTAAAAATGTCGCGAATTCAGTGGGCCCGGGCCTCGCAGTTCAATTGGGCCTTCGACAATATGGGGGGCACCCCGCTCCAGGAAGCGGTGGCCGGAAACTGGCACCAGGCGGTGGCCCAGGTGGCCGCCGACTCCCGGGTGACCATCGCGGCGCCCAACCCGGGCGGCGGCCAGGTCTATTTCGTCCGGGGGGTGTGGCTCCTTGCCGCCATGTTCCCCTGGGACGGCTTCTGGGCCGACCCCGTGGGGGGTGAGACGACCAACTATTACCAGGGAGGGTCCTTTAGCAACCAGGGGCCCCTGACCATCCTCACCCTGGGGACGCCGCTGCCGCAGGGGACTCCGGTGCAGCTTTACTACATCTATCTCACCGGGGAGTCGGCGGCCAAATACGAGGCCCTGAACAACTACCCCTGCATCCGCCGGGCCTGCCGCTCCCGGGACGACTTCACCTACGATTTTGCGGTGGACCGCCTCCTGGACCTCATGGTTCTGCTCCATTTCGCCGGGCCGGCGGCGGGCCGGGATTACGGGCCGCTGATGCGGTTCCTCTGGGAGGCCTTGGCCCAGCGCCAGGAGTCCCGCACCCCGCCGTTGATGCACGACACCTTCGAGCGGCAGGCCTGGGATCGGGGCCCCCACCTGATGTACCGCGACGCCACCGGCGGCGCCGCAGCCTTTGAGGTCTTTCAGAGTGAGCCCGCCACAGGCACGGCCGGCCTGGTCCTGCACGTGCGGGCCGAACTGCCCGCCGCCGCCGATGCGGCCTGGTTCGGCTACGGCCTGGACTGGTCCCTCGCCGCGGCGCCTTTCAGCACCGTGGACCGGGTGGCTTTCACCCTTAAAGGCAAGGCCGCCAGCCGGCGGCTTCACAACCTCACCAAGATCGGCAGCGGCAGCGCCGGTTTGGTCCTCAAGGGCGATTACGGCCGCCGGGAGCAGCGGCGGTTTGTGGTGGCGGTGGAAAGCACCGGCGAAGTGGGCCAGGCCCTCTTCAAGTGGTCCCGGGACGGGGGCCTCACCTGGGAGGCCACCGGCCTCATCAGCGGCGGCTCGGATAGCCCCGTGGCCCTGGAGGACGGCCTGGAGGTGTACTGGGAGCCCGGGGACGGCACCGACCTGGTGGCCGGGGATTACTGGAGCTTCTGGGGCGGTGAACCCGGAGAGCACCCCCGGCGCCTGCTGGTGGTTCTGAACGACTCCGCCCCGGACGCGGCCGACCCCTGGGGCCCCGAGCACGCGTACGTCCACGCGGTGCCGGACCGGTTTGCCGAATTCACCGCCTTCGAAATCCCCTTCAGCCAGTTCCGGCGCCGGGACAATCTCATTGAAGACTGCGACCGGGCCACCGCCAGTTGGGGGGCCTGGTACGCCGCGTCCGAGCCCGACGTCAGCGACATCACCATCGGGCTCCGGGAAGAACCGGAAGTCATCCTGGGGGATATTTACTATACCCAGCGGGCCGTTTCCTGGGATTTGTCGCCTGCCGTCACCGCCTTCGGGGTCTGGGCCGGCATCGATACCAGCCGTTGCAACTCCACGGGCCGCACCGGCCTCAATTTTCTCCTCAAGCCGGTGGTTTCCGGGGACGGTTCCCTGACGGTGCGGGTCAAGGTGAAGGACGCCGAAGGCAGCTATTTCCACCGGGACGTGACGGTCCAGACCGGGGCCTGGCAGCGGGTCGCACTGCCCCTAACGGACCTGGTGCTGGAGTCGGGCTCCCAGCCCCTCACCCACCCCTTGCAGGCGGTGGATCTCGGCATCTCCAGCGCCCCGCCCAGCAACGGCGCTTTTTACCTCACCGACCTCAAGTTCGACGAGCACCTGAATTTCCCCGGGGAGAGGCTGCGGCTGCTGGAATTCAAGATGGAGCAGCAGGGCCTGCCGGACCATGAATGGTGGCTGGATGAAGTCAGCCTCAATCTGGAGGCCCAGGACCCTTATCCGTACGCCCCCCGCCTGGCCATCTCCCTGACCCCCCAGGGCCAGAATCCCTGGCGGGGCCCCAGCCCGGTGCATTATGCCCAGCCCCTGGGGCCGTACCTGGTGGGAGCCGTCAACCTGGCCCAAACCTACCTCAGGCTGCACCGGGACGCCCAGGACGAATTTCACCGGCGCTACGGGGGCGTCAAAGGGCCCATCGTCCCGGTCCACACCCGAAACGACGTGGAGAATATCGCGGTATGCGGTGAAGAGGACTTCAACCGCTTCTCCTGGTGGCGGCGCCACCGGGACTTCGGCCAGGTCCTGGGTTTCTGGCATTTCAACGACTCCCTAAGCGACGCCTCCGGGCAGGGCCATGACTTAAGCTTTCAGGGAGGCGGCGCCCCCCTCTTTGCCGACGGCGTCTGCCAGCCCGGGGCTACGGCCGTCAGCCTAAACGGCAGCCACTACCTGACCGGCGACGGCCCGGACCTGGACGCGGGGACCGGAGATTTTACCATCGAAGCGGTCCTCAAGCCCGGGGCGCTGGCCGTCGGCGACCGGATAATCAGCAAAATGGCCCCGGGCGGGCCGGGCTATGAAGTGCTCCTGGGGGCGGACGGGGCGGTGCAGCTCTCCCTGGCCGACGCCTCCGGCTCCTCCCTGCTCGCTCCCGAACCGGCCCTGGCCATCGATACCGCCACTTATCATTACCTGGCGGTTTCCTTGGACCGGGACGGCCGGTTCACCTTCTGCGTGGACGGCGTCCTGGGAGACTGCGACGGGGCGCGGCCCGGCAGCCTGGACAATTCCCAGAGCTTCACCGTGGGCCGGGCCGCGGGGGCCCCGACTAACTACTTTACCGGGAGCCTGGACCTGCTGCGGGTGCATCGCCGGGCCCTGAGCGGCGCCGAACTCCAGGACAACTGGCGCATCATCCAGGGAGAGCTCAACGGTTCGGCCTATCCGGAGGTGGGGAGCGCCCTGGGCCAATTCTGGGCCTTCCAACGCCTGGCGGAATATTATTACGTCACCGGCGAGGCGGCAGCCCGGGAGATTCTGGAGCACTGGCTCAGCTGGCTGGAGGCTTACGGCGCTCCCGACGGCCCCGGCTGGAAGTTTCCCGCCGCCTTCTCGGAATTCGGCTTTACCTACGGGGCCTACGATCCCGGCGCCGCCGCGGCCGTGGGCCTGGGCTGCCTCTTTATCTACCTGCGGGGCGGGGACGACCGCGCCGCCCTCTGGGCCCGCCGCATCCTGGACGACCTGGGGGAAAACCGCTGGGACCCCGGCTGCGGGGGCTATAAGAGCGATTACCACTATGCCTGGCTCAACGCCCTGGCGCTCCGGCTCTTCGGGCTGGCGGTGAACGGCGCCCCAGGCCAGTCGTACCCCTTGGCGGCCGGCGCCAGGGACCGGGACCATTTTGACGCCCTGGCCTCCTGGATCTTGGGCCAGGCGGGCGACGGGAAACCAAATGTCCTCAACGCCGACCTGATTCCCTTTTCCTACCGCGATGACGCGGATCTGTGGGATTACGCCCCCCACTACTTGGGTGAGCGCCAAATGGGCACCCTGGAAGGGGTGGTGCTGATGCTGGGCGGGGCCCTGGAGTACGCCAGGGTTCACGGAGATTGGCTCTGGTGGCGGCAGCTTCTCGACTTCATCGTCTTGGACCACCTGGCGGCGCTGGGCCCCTCCCAGATTCGCAGCATCACCGCGGCCTCCGATCAGGCGGGTTTGAAGAACCTGGTGCGGCTGCGTTTCGCCGACTACGACCGGGACAACGGCCGGTACGCCGAGGCCCGGGATGAGGCGGCCATCCAGTCCTGGGGCGAGCAGGCCCTGGACCTGGATTTCCGCTACGGCGGCCCGGTGGTCCTGGAGGACCCGGCGCTGGCGCAGACCCTGGCCTCCCGGCTGCTGCCGCGCCTGGCTGCGCCCTGGGAGGCCGTGGAAGTGGAGACCTGGCTGGAGGGGGCCCGCCTGGAGCTGGGCGACACGGTGGCCGTGTCCTCGGACTTCCACGGGCTCTGCCGGACGGAATTCACCCTGGTCGCCAAGGACCTGGACCTGGGCCGCCGCCGGGTCCTGCTCAGCCTCCGGCGGCCCCTGGATACCGGCTGCGCCTGGGCCGTGGACCTGGCCGGCGGGCCCGGCGAGTCCTGGGCCATCGACCAGGCCAGCTCTTACGATGCCGACTGGGATTCCCGGGCTTATGTTTCTTAACTCCGGGTCCTCTGCGTCTCTATGGTGAAAGGTTTACCACCGAGACCCCGAGGGCACAGAGGATTATGAGGAGAGAAAAATGTCTTTGATTCACCTGCCGCAGAGCAAATGGGACAGCGGCACCGGCCGCCAGGTAATTCTAAAAAGCGATTTTCACAAGATCGAGGCGGCGCTGTTGGAGAGTTTCCGGCTCACCGCCAGCCCCTGCCTGGAATACGTGGACGGGGCCACGGTGCGGGTCAATGCCACCGCCGACTGCCAGGCCCGGGTGCTGCTGTGCGGCTTCCCGTCGCCCCTGCACCGGGGGCAGTGGGTGGACGGGGGCCTCTCTGACGGCCGCTACCGGGAAAACGCGGTGCCGGCCGTCCTGGACCTGGCCGTCGCCGCCAGCCTCTGGGGCGCGGTCAAACCCAGCCAGTGGTACGGGGTTTATGCGATGGCAGGAGCCTCGGACGCCACCTTCACCCTCAAGGCCATGCCGGTGATGCGGGTGGCCTCCCAGGCCGGCCAGGTCATCAGCCTCAGGAACAACGCCAACTCCGGCAACCTGGGCTACGGCTTCGCGGTGGATGAGCTGGCCGGCGGCCAGATCCTGATGCTCACCGGCGCTTCCCGGGGCCTGGCTCGGAGCATCACCGCCAACAACGGGGACAACTCCACCGGCGGGACGGTCACCTACGGCGGGACCGCCCTGACCCTGGCCCAGGGGGATTGGTTCATGGTGCTCCCTGAGGCCAATTTCCGCTACCTGGGCATGGTTTTTTGCGGCGCGGCCAGCACCCTGGCGCCATTTTACCAGGAGGGCGGCCGCACCGTCTACCGGAGCCCGGCCCTGCTGTGCTCCGGCGCCCTCAGCGGCTACACCCTCCTGGACCTGTGGGCGGTGGCGCCGCCCACGGCCCGAGGGCTGGCGGGCTTTGCCGCGGCCACCGCCGGCTACGACCTGAAGCTGGCCGTCTCCTATGACGGCAGCACCCCGGCCCTGCTGCTGCACGGCCCGGCGCCGGATATCGTGTTCCAGGGCGGCCGCGGCGCCATGCCCTTTGAATGCCGGGTCCCCGAGGCCCATCAGCTTTACCTGGGGAACGACAACACCGCCAATCAGACGGTGAAAATCACGGGATGGAGGGAATGATGACCCTGGAAGGCAAAAAGACCTATGTCACGGCCGCGGCCCTGGCCCTGGCCAGCTTTGCCCTGGCCATGGGATGGCTGGATCGGGAGCAGTATGAAATCATCCTCGGGCTGCTGGGCTCCCTGGGCCTGGCCGCTTTGCGGTCCGGTGTGGCCAAGATGTAACAAGTAGCCAGTAGTCAGTAATCAGTTGCTAGAAAAAACTAAAAACAAAAACTGACCACTGACCACTGGCTACTGACTACTGCCATGACCTACCAAGACCTGGGAGAACACGTCGGAACCCTGGTGAGCCTGCTGGGCCTGTTCGCCGGGGTGAGCGCCCTGCTGCTGTGGCGCATGCTGGTGCGCATGGAGAAGAAGCTAGACGAGCTTTACCAGCACTTTTGCGCCTGCCGGGAGGAGCTGGGCCAGCGCTTTGTGCCCCGGTTCGAGCACGAAGTGGAGCATCAGGGCCTGTGGGAAGCCCTGAATTACCACGACCACGACCGCCGGGGCCGGGTGGTGCGGTGAGCGGACCGCCGAGGATGTTGATTGCCAGAGGCGATACGGGGCCGGCGGTGCGTCTGGTGCAGGAGCGGCTGCGGGAACTGGGATGCTTCAAGGGAGCCGAAGCCGGCTGCGGGCCGCTTACCCGAGAGGCGGTGCGCCGATTTCAACAGAGCCAGGGCCTGG
>JBGPBR010000098.1:0-6854 GCA_041481325.1 Desulfobaccia bacterium | reverse complement strand
GCAAGTTGGACGATGCTTACCTGAGCCCCTTGCCAGGGATGGGCGAAGCGGTCATCATGCCTTTGACCATTTCGATGTTCATCTTGATCTGCGCTTCCAGGTCCATGTTGCCGGCGCCGCCGGCTACGGGTTTGAAGGCCATGCAGATGTTACCCACGGTGCACACCCGGTTTACCTGCACCTGAAAACCCTTGGCCTTGACGAGGGCCTGGTTCAGCAGGGTGTCGGCCTTGTCGAACTTCTTCATGGCCACCATGACGGAGGCCAGGTTGTTCAGGGCCAGGGGGTTGCCGGGGTCTTGCTCCAGGACCTGGTCCAGCAGCTTCTGGGCCTGGGCGTACTTCTTGGCTTCGATGAGGTTGTAGCTGTCGATCAGCGCCTTGGTTACGTCGACCGGTTTCTTGGCTTTGGCCGCGAAGGCCACCCCGCCGCTGACCAGTGCCAGGGCCAAGGTTAAAGCGACAATCTTAATCCAGGTATGTCTCATATGGCTCTCCTCAGTGTTGATTTACAGAATAAGTGAAGTTGCCGCCCTTGGCCAATAAGTTAAGTGATTCTGACCTGATTGTCAAAATATTTCAAAGGGTCGATGTTGATTTCCGGCCGGCGGCTACCTCGCCTGAGCCTTCCGAGGCAGGCGGCCCGCGCCCCCACCGGTTATATAATCGATCTGGGGCCAAGAAATATTAAATCTAATTTTGGTTGGCCTAAAAAATTTTCGGCCGCCACGGTGGTGCATTCCCGGTACCAGACCTCTGGGAAAGTCTCAAGGTGGGATTGCCGCGGGCCGTTGGAGGTGACCTCCGGCGGGAACCGCCGGGGGCCGGGCCGGAGAATCGCCCCGCCGCCGGGTCGCGGTCCCGGCTCAGTCGCTGAGACGGGGGTCGATGGCCTCCCGGATGCCTTCCCCCAGGAGATTGTAGCTCATCACGGTAATCAGGATGGCGAGGCCGGGAAACACCGACAGCCACCAGGCGATTTCGATATTGGCCTGGCCGGCGGTGAGGATGTTGCCCCAACTGGGAGTGGGAGGCTGCACTCCCAGGCCCAGGAAGCTCAGGACGCTCTCCGTGAGGATGGCCCCGGCCACCCCCAGGGTGGCGGCGACCATCACCGGGACCAGGGCGTTGGGCAGCATGTGGCGAATGATGACCCGGGCGTCGCCGGCCCCCAGGGCCCGGGCCGCGGCCACGAATTCCCGCTCCCTGAGCGACAGAAACTCCGCCCGGACCAGGCGCGCCACCCCCATCCAGGAGGTGAGCCCGATGACCACCATGATGTTCCAGATTCCCGGTCCCAAGGCCACGATGACCGCCAGGATGAGGAAAAAGACGGGGATGCAGAGCATCAGGTCCACCAGGCGCATGAGCAGCTGGTCCAGCCAACCCCCGTAATACCCGGCCAGGGAGCCCACCACCAACCCGATGAGGGTGGCGATGCCCACCGCCACAAAACCCACCAACAGGGAGACCCGGGAGCCGAAGATGATGCGGCTTAACACGTCCCGGCCCAGGGTGTCGGTGCCCAGGAGATGGGCCGGGCTGGGGGGCATCAGCACCTGCTGCAGGTCGATGAGATTGGGGTCGTAAGGGGAAATCAAGGGCGCCAGGATGGCGACCACGAAAAGCCCCAGCACCAGGGTGAGACCGGTTAAGGCCATGCGGTTGCGCCGGAGGCGGGCCCAGAATTCGCGTTTTTTCATAAAGGACAGTTTTCGGTTTTCGGTTTTCGGTTTTCGGCTTGAGGCAAATAGAGTTGCAGCCGGAACCTGCTTGATGAAGATTGCCAAGATTTTCTGGTTACCATCAAGCTCTCAGCCATCATGGTTTCCCCGATAACAGTAAACAGCAAACGATAAACAGAAAACAGTCTTCACCTTCACCCGGTGCGGATGCGCGGATCCACCAGGGCGTAACTGACGTCCGCCAAGAGGTTGCCCAGCAGGGTGAGAAAGGAGCCGATGACCAGCTCCGCCATCACCAAAGGATAATCCCGGGCCATCACCGCGCCGTAAAAGAGCTGGCCCATGCCCGGGATGGCGAAGATGGTCTCGAAGATGACGCTGCCGCCGATGAGGCCGGACACCGACAGGCCCAGGAGGGTGATCACCGGCAGCAGGGCATTGCGCAGGGCGTGCTTGAAGATGACGGTGCGCTCCGGCAGGCCCTTGGCCCGGGCGGTGGTGATGTAGTCCTGGCGGATGACCTCCAGCATGCTGCCCCGGGTATAGCGGGACATGCCGGCCAGGCCCATGAAGGCGGCCCCCAGCACCGGCAGGGTGACGTGGGCCGCCAGGTCCCGGACCTGCTGCCAGAAGGTGAACTGGGGGTAGTTCAGGGACCTCAACCCGGAGATGGGCAGCCAGTCCAGATAGACCCCGAAGAACATGATGAGGAGCAGGGCCAGCCAAAAGCTGGGCATGGCGAAGCCGAAAAAGACCAGCAGGGTGGTGGCCTGGTCGAACCAGGAGTGGGGCCTGACCGCGGCCAGCACCCCGATGGGGACGGCCACCCCCAGGATAATGAGCAGGGTCAAAACGTTGAGCCCCAGGGTGACGCCGATGCGCTCCTTGATCTTATCCCACACCGGGCGGCCGTCCGGAGAAAAGGAGCGCCCGAAGTCCAGGCGGACCACCCGCTTGAGCCAATCCCAGTACTGCACGTGCAACGGCTTGTCCAGGCCGTAAAGTTCCATGAGGCGTTTCTGGGCCTCGAGGGAGGCCTTGGGGTTCATGGTGGTCTGCATCTCCACCGGGGTTCCGGGCACCAGGTGGATGATGGTGAAGGAAATCAGGGTGATCCCCAGGAGCATGGGGACCATGAAGAGGATTCTCTTGGCCAGGTATGTCAGCATGGCTTGGGGTTAAGTCTCTGGTTGCGATCTTTGAGTTTCGGCTTTTAAGTTGGTTGGAAAATTTGGCAGGAGCCGGCCACGGCTGCCAACCCTTTGCCGATCAAAAATAATTTAGCCTGTTTGCGCCTGCGATGCAAGCAAGATGGCACCAGAGGGATAATAGCTTGGTAGAGTTTCCCTCCCCATCGATTACGCGCCATTGGGGTTAAACTTGGAAAAAATCTTTAACCAGCGCCAGCATCTCCGCGGTCTGGCCGGGGTGGAACCACCGCACCTCGGGGTCGGCCCGAAACCAGGTGAGCTGGCGCTTGGCGTAGCGCCGGGTGTCCCGCCGCAGGAGTTCCAGGGCCTCCTCCCAGCCCCAGCGGCCCTCCAGGAAGTTGACCAGGTGGCGGTAGCCGATGGCCTTAAGGGGCTTGAGGGACGGGGGGTAGCGGCGGAGCAGGCCTTCCACCTCCTTAAGCCAGCCCATCTCCAGCATGACCGCCAGCCGGGCCTCGATGCGGGTCTGAAGCTCTTCCCGGGGAAGCGTCAGCCCCAGTTTCAGGACCCGGTAGGGGCGGTCCCGGAAGCGATGGGCGGCCCTAAGCTCCGAGACCGGCCGGCCCGTGGCGGCCACCACTTCCAGGGCCCGGAGGATGCGGTAGGTGTCGTTGGGGTGGAGCCGCGCCCCCACCACCGGGTCCAGGTCCAGGAGGCGCCGGTGCAGGGACGGGAGCCCCAGCTCCGTGAGCTCCCGGCGCAGGCGCGCCCGGACGGCCCCGGCCGGGGAGCCCTCGATGAAGAGGCCGGAAAGCAAGGCCTTGAGATAGAGGCCGGTGCCCCCCACCACCAGGGGGGGGACGCCCCGGCGGTGGAGGCCGGCCAGGACCTGGCGCCCTTCCAGAGAGTAGCGGGCCGCGTCATAGGGCTCGGGCGGGTCCGCCACGTCGATGAGGTGGTGGGGCACCCGGGCCCGCTCCGCTTGGGTGGGCTTGGCGGTGCCGAGGTCCAGCTCCCGGTAGACCTGGAGGGAATCGGCCCCGACGATTTCCGCGCCCAAGGCCTCGGCCAGGGCCAAAGCCACCGCGGTCTTCCCCACCGCGGTGGGGCCCAGGAGCACCGCCACCCGGGGCTGGTCTTTTAGTGATGCGGGGCTGGTCATTATCTAAATTATATCCGGTTTGCCGCGAATTGGGGCTTAGAAGGCAGGGGAAAAGGGAAAAAGGCGGAAAACCAAAAACCAATAACGAAAAACGAAAAACGAAAAACCGTATTACTTCTACCGGCGGAAGCCCTGGCGGAGCTCGCCGTAGGGGATGAGCCGCCACAAGGGGCGGCCGTGGGGGCAGTGGGAAGAGACCGGGATCTCATCCAGCCGGGCCAACAGGGCCTGCATTTCCTCGCCCTTCAGGGGGTCCCCGGCCTTGATCGCCCCCCGGCAGGCCAGGAACAGGCGGGCCTGCTCGGCCACTTCCTGGGGGTGGCCCCCGCCTTTCAAGGGGGCGAGCGCCTCCACCGCCTCGGCCACCAGGGCCTCGGGGTCGGCCTGGGCCAAGAGGGCCGGCACCGCGGTGAGGAGAAAGGCGGCGCCGCCGAAGGGGGAGAGCTCCAGGCCCGCCTGGGCCAGGACCGGGAGATTCGCTCCCACCCAGTCCACCTGGGCGGGGCTCACTTCCACCACCCGGGGAAAGAGCAGGGGCTGCCGGGCCACCGCCCCTTCCCGGGCCTTGAGGGACTCGTACAGGATGCGTTCGTGGGCCGCGTGCTGGTCCACCACCAGAAGCCCCTGGGGGGCCTGGGCCAGGATGTAGGTGTTTTGGAGCTGACCGATGACTTCCAGGTCCCGGAAGCGGAAGGGGTGTGGCCCGGGAGTGGCGGCCGGGGTGGCGGGGGCCAGGGGAGGGGGGCCCTCCGGCCTGGGGGCCTCGGACCAGGGGAGCCAGGGCCGGGGGCCGTACGGGGGCGCGGCCGGGGCGACCCCGAAGGCCGGGGCCGGGGCGGGCTCCCCGGCCTTTAGGGGCTCGGGCCGCCAGCTCACCCGGTAGACGGGGTTTCGCCCGGCCAGCTCCCCCAGGGCCTGGCGCAGGGCGCTAAGGAGCAGGGCATAGAGGCGCCCCGGCTCCTGGAACCGCACCTCGGCCTTGGCGGGGTGGACGTTGACGTCCACCAGTTCCGGGGGGATCTTTACCGCCAGCACCGCCCCGGGGTGCCGCCCCCGGGGCAGCAGGCCGGCGTAGGTCTCCCGCAACACCGCCCCCAGGATCTTGTCCTGCACCACCCGGCGGTTCACCAGCAAGACCTGGAAGCGGTTGGTGGCCAGGGTGAAATCGGGGTCGGTGATGAGACCGGTGACCGCCAGGGGGCCCTGCCCCATGGACACCGGCAGCAGGCGGGCGGCCAACTCCGGGCCGTACAGGGAGGCCACCCGCTCGGCCAGGCTCTGGGGGCCCGGGGCGCTCAGCAGGGTCCGGGGATTCTTCAGCAGAAATTGCACTTCCGGATAGGCCAGGGCCAGGTGCCGCAGCACCTCCACGATCTGGGCCTGCTCCGCCTCCTTGCTCTTGAGGAACTTGCGGCGGGCCGGGAGGTTGAAGAAGATCTCGGCCACTTCCACCTGGGTGCCCGGGGCCGCGGCCCGGGGGGTGGACGCCTCGATCTCCCCGGCCAGGACCACCAGGCGCAAACCCGCCGGCGAGGCCGCCGGCCGGGTGGTGAGGGTGAGGCGGCTCACCGCGGCGATGCTGGGCAGGGCCTCGCCCCGGAACCCCAGGGTGCTGACCGCCAGGAGATCGTCTTCGGAGGCCAGCTTGCTGGTGGCGTGGCGCTTCAGACTCAGGGGGGCCTCCTCCGGGGCCATGCCGCAGCCGTCGTCGGTCACCCGGAGGAGCCGGCGGCCGCCTTCTTCCAGCTCCACGGTGATGGTCCGAGCCCCGGCGTCCAGGGCGTTTTCCACCAGCTCTTTCACCGCCGCCGCCGGGCGCACGATGACTTCGCCGGCCGCGATCTTGTCGGCCACCTGGGGCGCCAGCACGCGGATCGGGCCCATGGATTCCCCTTGTTCTTTGGTAGCCAGTAGCCAGTGGCCATAGCCGGTGGTCAGCGGGCCGTGCCCCCAACTTGGCCGCCGGCAACTGATGACTTGCCTTCCACCCCGCCCTGGTTTATGATTTTCCCCAAGGAGGGCTGTGCTCCGGTTCTTCTTACCCGGCCCGCCGGCCATCGGAATTGGCCTTCTTCTGGCCGGCGGGCGTTTTTAGTTTTTGGTTTTTAGTTTTTAGTTGTTGGTTTTTGGTTTTTTTTAACTGCTAACTGCTAACTGCTGACAGCTAACAGCTGACAGCTACTATACCAGAAAATTACCCCCAAAGGGAGGCTTGACGCTCATGGGCCGCGGCAACCCGCCTGTCCCTCTCAGTCCCCGGGAAGAGTTGCTCCTGAAGGCCGCCAAGGAGATCGTGGTGAAGTTCATTGAAGTGGGCAGGGTCTCCCCGGCCAGCTTCGCCGAGACCTTTAAAATGGTCATCGACACCCTGAACCATTCTCTTAAGGACCAGGGCTGAGGGCCAGGGGGAAAAGGGGCAGGGAAACCTGCAACCTGCTAAAAAGGGGGAAACCACGGCAAACGACAGACGACCAACGGCCGACGGGCCCCGGCGCCGCGGCCGGGCCTGGGACCAGCTCCGGGGGGTGCGCCTGGAGCCGGGATGCCTCGATTTCGCCGAGGGCTCGTGCCTCATCACCTGGGGGCGCACCCGGGTCCTGTGCGCCGCCAGCGTCTTGGAGCAGGTGCCGCCATTTCGGGTGCACTCCGGGGGCGGCTGGGTCACCGCCGAGTACGCCATGCTGCCCCGCTCGACGAACACCCGGACGCCGCGCGACAACCGCGGCCCCAGCGGCCGCTCGCAGGAGATCCAGCGGCTCGTGGGGCGCGCGCTGTGCGCGGTCGTGGATCGATCGAAGATCGGCGAGCGTACCGTGTGGGTCGACTGCGACGTGATCCAGGCGGACGGCGGAACACG
>JBGPBR010000097.1:0-6857 GCA_041481325.1 Desulfobaccia bacterium | reverse complement strand
CCTGCCCTCCCCCCAACCCCCCCACCCCACCCCCAAAAGCAGCGCCTGGGGAAGGGCGGGCCAGGGGCCCCCCCGTACCCCGGCTAATGAATTAACATTAGGGGTTGGGGTGGGGGCTTGGGGGAGTTTTTCGTAAGTCTATCTAAGGGCTCTTGCCCTTAGCCCCCTCCCCCAATTACCAAATAAGGAGAACCTATGCCCCGCGTGCAGTTGGTTACTAATTGTGAGGGGCCGCTGGCCCATAATGACAATGCCTTCGAGCTTTGCCGGGATTTCCTCTCCCCCCGGGGGGACCGGTTTTTCCAGCAGGTGAACCGCTACGACGACTATCTGGCGGAGGTCCTGAAAAAGCCTGAGTACCAGGCGGGCACCGCACTGAAGCTGATTCTGCCTTTCTTCAAGGCCGCGGGTCTCACCAACGCCCAGATCGCGGCTTACTCTTCGAAGACCGTAAAGCTGATGCCCGGGGCCGAGGCGGCTTACCGGTTCATGCACGGCCGCAACTTTCCCATTTTTGAGATCAGCACCAGCTACCGGCAGTTTGCCGAGGCGGTGGGCCTGAAGCTGGGTTTTGACTCGGCGCACGTTTTCTGCACCGAGCTGGACCTGGACCGCTATCCGCTATCCTCGGCGGAGGCCGCAGAATTGCGCCGATTGCAGACTGAAATCACGGCAGCGCCGGACATCGAGCTCCCCCCCGGGGCCGCCTCCCTTGCCGACCTGCCGGGGCCGGTGCAGGAGGTCGTCGGGAAGTTCGACGAGATTTTCTTAGAGAAAATCCCGGCCATGGACATCGGGGCGCTCTACCGGGAAGTGAATCCCATCGGCGGCTCCGGCAAGGCGTCTGCTTTGTCGCACAGCCTGAAGATGAGCGGTTTTGAGATGGCCGAGGCGGTGTACGTGGGCGACAGCCTCACCGACGTCCAGGCCTTTGAAGCGGTGCGGGCCGGCGGCGGTTTGGCCATCTCCTTCAACGGCGACCGCCAGGCCGTCGCCGCCGCGGAAGTGGTGGTGGCGGCGGACACCGCCTGGCCCATCGCCTTGTTGACCGCAATCTGCGATCTATGGGGGAAGGAAGACGTGCTTGAAATAGCGTCGCCGGAAACCCGGCAGAAATCCAGGGCCCTGGTGCTGCCCGAAGAGGTCATCGAGCCCATCATGATGGGCCTGCAAGGGAGCCTGTTCAACCTGTATCTGGCCAAATCCCCCAACCGGGAGCAGATCATCAAGGAGAGCGCGGCCATGCGGGCCAGGCTCCGGGGGCAGGCGGTGGCGGATGTGAGCTAGGTTTTCCGGCAGGAATAATTAAAGGCGGCATAAATCCGCCCTTTTACCAAGGGGCGCCCCGAAAAGTAATTTTGGGAGCCGCAGGCCTTAGCTGCACCGGCACCGGCGCGACGCCGGGGCCGCTTTTATGACGGCAACTTTGGATAAAAACCGCCGTTTCCCGCCCGTATAAAGGGGCAGGCCCCGAGGCCTGCCCCCGCCATTTTGCCCAGACGTCCGCTTCCGAAGGGAACCGGTGGTCGCTGAAGTCCTCCAACCCGTCCGGTCTTACTTTTCCCGTTTCTTGGCGTATTTTCCCGGCTGCGCGGCAAATTTGTCCCGGCAGAGCTCCGAACAGAAGTAGTAGACTTCGTTCTCGAAGTCATAGGGGTACTTGCCGTGCATATCTTTGAGGTCCATCCGGCACACCGGGTCCACGTCGCATTTGGGCCAACCCTGCTCAGCCATCCAAGATTCTCCTTTTGGTGGATTCGGTTTAAGGAAAACGATAAGAGCGGCGGGAGGCGCCGTCAAGGAAGGAAACCCCCGGGGCCGCGTTCTCCCGTTTATTTCTGTCTCCCAGGTTCCTGTCTTGGGGTCAGCTTGAAGCTATAATTCTTAAAACCAGGAACCCAAAACCTATAACCTAAAACCCTCCGCTACCCCCGGGCTTCCGGTTGGGGCGCCGGCCCCCTCATGAGGAGATAAAACAGGCCGATTACCAGAAAGTTGCCGAGCCCGGTGATCAGGAAGCTGTCTTGGTAGCCGATGAGCCTGACCACCGGGCCCATGAAGGCCGAGCTGAGCATCATGCCCAGATAGATGGCGGCGTTGTAGCCGCCCATGGCCAGGCCCCGGAGTTCCGGGGGCACGACCTCGGCCGTCAGGGCCCCGATGGAGGTAAAGGCCAGGCCCATACTAACCCCCAGGGCCGCAGCCCCCAGGATGAAGTGGAGCGGGCGGCTTGCCAAGCCGAAGGCGGTCATGGAAAGGGTCAGGCCGACCAGGCCCACCACCACCAGGTTGCTGCGTTTCGCCACCCGGTCGCTCATATGGCCGAAGGGAATGCGGGACAGGGCGTTCATAATCCCCTGGGTGGCGAAAACCAGGCCGATCTGGCCGTAAGAAAGCCCCTGGCTGTAGGCGAACAGGGGCAAAAAGGTGAGGAACATGCCCAGGGCGAAGCAGCCGCCCAGGGTGCCCACCCAGCAGCCCAGGAGGGGCCGGTTCCCGGCGATGCGGCGGGCTTGGGCGGCCGCGGATTCTCCGGGGTCGGGCCGGTCCGCCAGCACCTGGCGGGCCCGGGGCAGGAAAAAAAATACCACCCAAAAGGTGGCCAGGATGCTGCCCCCGGAAATCAGGAACACCGCGGCAAAACCCAGTCCCTGGGCCACAAAGCCCCCGATGGCCGGCCCCAGGCTCATGCCGCAGTACAGGGCCGTGGTGTACCAACCGTAAGACCTTCCCAGGTGGGTGGCGGGAGAAAAGTTGGCCACCAAGGCCATGATGGTGGGTCCGAAGGCCGCCAGGCCCACCCCGGAGAGGAGATAGAGCCAGGTTATCTGCCCCGGGGTCGTGGCAAAACAGAGCCAAAAGGAGGTGCCGGACAGGATGAGCAGCCCGGAAGCGATGAGGAACTTGATCCCCAATCGAGGCGCAAAGAGGCCCAGGGGCAAGGATAGAATCCCGGCCATGAAGAGAAAAGCGGCGTTGATGATGCCCACCTGCACCGGGTCCGCGCCCAGGGACTGGGCATAGAGAGGCACCACCGGCAGGCGCATGTAGGTCCCGAAATAGCAGCCGAAGACCACCACGCAGCAGATGACCAGGAGCTTGCGGTAGGCGCTGAAGTCGGTTTGATTCGGGATCATGGCAGGGGTGGGCTCAACGCCGGGAATTTTAAACGGCACAAGGGCCGGAGGCCCTTGTGCTTTGGTCGGCAGAATACCTTTGATAAAGATTTCACCCCGCCGGGAAAATGCCTTCTTCGGCAAGGCTGGCGACCGGGGTTGGGGGGAAGTGGCAGGGGTGTTAGTCCATAACCGCCTGCCGCTAGGCCCCACCCGTGCCCTGGAGTTCGTTCACCTTGTGCCGCAGCCGCCGCACCAGCTCAGGGTATGAGGATTCGTGAATGATCTTGCTGAACTGGGAGCGGTAGTTGCTCAGCAAGCTCACCCCCTCGATGGACACGTCGTAGACCATCCAGTCGCCGGATTCGTTCAACAGGCGGTAGTTGAAGGGGATCCGATCATTGGGCCGCACCACGAAGGTGCGCACCTCGGCGTAATCTTCGTCCACGTCCTCGCTCGCATAATCGATTTTGATGTTGGTGGCGTACTTCTCGATCTTTTCGGAGTAGGAAGCCTCCAGGAGTTCGGCAAACAGCTTGACGAAGTCATCACGTTGGGAGCCGCTGAGGGTGCCCCAGGTGGAGCCCAGGGCGCGCTTGGCCATTTCCCGGTAATCAAAATGCCGGTCCACTGCTTGTTTGACCAGCCGCCGCCGCTGGGTTTTGCGCCCCGGCCCTTCGTAGGCCGGGTTTTTCAGGATATCCAGGACCCCTTCGATGATGCCTTTGACCACCTCGGTGGGCGGGCCGGCCAGGGCTGCCGATACCGTCAGGGCCAGGTTGAGGCAGAGCGTTAAGGCGATGATTTTTACGGTTAGGCGAAACATGCGGTTACCTGCTCCTTTGCCAATTCTCAACATATCTCCAGCCCCCAAGACCAGGGGCCGGAGCCGTGACCCGGTTTGAGGCCTCAAACCTTGCCGTGGATATACTTGCTGATGAGTTCTTCCCATTCCACCGCCGACTCGGTATCGCGAATCTTACCCCCGGCGGCGATGAGTTTCCCCGAACTGCCGAGAGAGAGTTTGACGTACTTGTCGCCGATGATGCCCTTGGTGCGGATGGAGGCAATGGCGTCGTCGTGCACCTTGAGGCCCAGCTCCAGCCCCAGGACGACCTTGGCGCGGTCGCCCGGCGCCAGTTTGATGGCTTCCACCCGGCCCACGTTCACGCCGGCCACTTCCACCGAGGCCCCCACCTTCAGGCCCCCGACGTTTTCGAAATTGGCGACCACCTGATAGCCGCCCCCCCAGACTTCCATCTTCCCCAGGCGGATGGCCAGATAGGCCAGGCAGGCCAGGCCCACTAAAACAAAGACCCCCACCGTCAGCTCTAAGTTGACTCTTTTCATAATATCGGTCACCCCTCCAGGAAATCAACTTCTCCCTTGATAAAGCTCTGCACCACCGGGTCCGGGTGCCGCTGGATCTCCTCCGGAGCGCCGTGGGCGATGATGCGGCCCTGGTGCAGCATGGCCACGTGGTCGGCGATGCTGAAGACCTCCGGGATGTCATGGGCCACCACCAGGGCGGTATAGCCGCTCTCCCGGTGGGTCTGCCTGATCAGGTGAAAGACCGTGTTGGTCATGGGGGGGTCGAGACCCGTAACCGGCTCGTCAAAGAAAATCATCTTCGGCTCCTGGATCATGGCCCGGGCCAGAGCCACCCGCTTTTTCATGCCGCCGCTCAATTCATCGGGAAACTTGGCTTCCACCTCCGGGGCCAGGTGCATCTGCTCCAGGCGCAGCCGCACCCGACCGGCGATCTCCCCTTCCGGCAGGCGGGTCTTCTCCCGCAGGGGAAAGGCGATGTTTTCGAAGACGTTAAGGGAGTCGAACAGGGCTCCCCCCTGGAACAGGACCGCGAAGTGCTGCTTGAATTCCCGCAGCTTCCGCCCCCTGAGGGCGGCGATGTCCAGGCCGTCCACCAGGATCCGGCCGGAATCGGGCCGGACCAGGCCGATGATGTGCTTCAGCAGGACGCTCTTCCCCACCCCGCTCTTGCCGATGACCACGGTGATCTCCCCGGTGGGGATGGTCAGGTTGATGCCGTCCAGCACCACCTGCCGGTTGAAGGACTTGTGGAGATCGATGATTTCAATCATAAAAAAAGCTTTCAAATGTCCGCATCTTTGCGTCTTTGCGCCTTTGGGTGAGACATTCCAGGCGCTCCTATCTCACCCCGGCAGGTCCGTTTACATAAAGAAGGAAGTGAGGACGTAGTCCCAGGCCAGGACCAGAACCGCGGAGAGCACCACGGTCTGGTTGGTGGCCCGGCTGACGCCCTCGGCCCCGTGCTCGGTGAAGAATCCCTTGTAGCAGGCCACCAGGACAATGGTGAGGCCGAATACCAGGGACTTGACGATGCCGCCGTTGATATCCAGGGGCACCACGCTCTGGACCATGCCGGAGAAATAGGAGCCGGAGCTCACCCCCAGCAGGACCACGCCGATGAGGTAGCCCCCCAGGATGCCGACGACGTCGAAGATGGCGGTCAAGAGGGGCACTGCGATGATCCCGGCGATGATCTTGGGCATCACCACGTACTGCATGGGATTGACCGCCATGGTGTCCAGGGCGTCCAACTGCTCGGTGATGCGCATGATGCCGATTTCCGCGGTCACCGCGGAACCGGCCCGGGCCGAGACCATGATGCCGGTGAGCACCGGGCCCATCTCCCGGATGAGGCTCAAGGCCACCGCCGAACCCAGGGCGCCTTCCGAGCCGTACCGCCGCAAGGTATAGTACCCCTGCAGGGCCAGTACCATGCCGGTGAAGGCCGCGGTCAAGAGGATGATAAGGGTGGATTTGACCCCGATGAGCTGGATTTCCTGGAGGATGCGCCGGGGGCGGTAGGGCGGCACGAAAGCCAGGGCCAGGCCCTCCAGGAGAAAGAGCATCATGCCCCCGGCCTCTTGCACCAGACCCAGGCTCCAGCGGCCTAACTTGCGGATGAAGTTGCTCATAATATCGGATTAGATATATGTTTAAATAAAAATCCAGGCAAAAGCAACCCTAACTGCACTGCGCCCCCTGCTTTCTCATAATTGTACCCCGGGGCGCCCCGGGGTCTGCGGCCTGCCGCGGGCTTTCAGCCTGTCCGGTTGCTACCCCGGCGGTTCTCACCGGTCCCGCCCCGGTATGCGCCCCGTGAAAATTCCCTCTCCGGGACAAATTTATTGACGACTTTGTCATCACTGATTAACATTAACTTGATATCTTGGGGCAATTCCCGCAAGCTGCCGCTTGGAGGAGGTAAAAGGAGGGTGCATGCCGGTAAAGGTGGCAATTAACGGTTTCGGCCGCATCGGCCGGTGCCTGGCGCGCCTGATCGCCACTTCTCGCCAAGACCTGGAGCTGGCGGCGATCAACAGCCGCGCCGACATCGTGAGAGACCTTCACCTCTTCACCTATGATTCGGTGCACGGGCGCTTTGCCGGGCGAGCCGCGGCCCGGGGCGACAACCTGGTCCTGAACGACCGGGAAGTGCGGGTCACCCGTATCCTGGAGCCCGAGAGCCTGCCCTGGAAGGAGCTGGGGGTGGAAATCGTCCTGGAATCCACCGGGGCCTTCCGGGACCGGGCCTCCAACCTGGGACACCTCAAGGCCGGGGCCAGCAGGGTGATCATCGCGGCGCCGGGGAAAAAATTAGACGCCACCTTTGTCTACGGGGTCAACCACCAGGACTACGACCCCAAGATGCACCAGATTGTCTCCAATGCCTCCTGCACCACCAACTGTCTG
>JBGPBR010000096.1:0-6878 GCA_041481325.1 Desulfobaccia bacterium | reverse complement strand
TAAGGTTTTTACTGGCCATAGTTATCGCGGCCCTGCTCCTGACCCCGGCCCTGGCCGCGGCGGAAGCCCAACCCGACCCGGCCCAGGAGTTCTTCGCCCAGGGGGTGGACCTGCTCACCCGGGGCAATGCCGCCCAGGCGGTGGAGAAATTCAACGAGGCCTTGAAACTCAACGGGGAGATGGTGGAGGCCTACATCAACCGCGGCATCGCCGAACTCAAGCTGGAGCAGTACCCCGAGGCGGTGGGCGACTTCGACAAGGCCCTGGAGCTGGCCCCCGACTCCCCCGAGGCCTACTACAACCGGGCCCTGGCCTACAGCCGCTCGGGCCTCTATGACAAGGCCGCGGCAGACTACACCCGGGCCCTGAAGCGCTCGCCCAAGGATTGGCAACTCTATTACAACCGGGGCAACGCTTATCTCGACCTGGGAAAGGCTAAGGAAGCCCTGAAGGACTACCACCGGGCCCTGAAGCTCCATCCCAAGACCCCGGAGATCCTCCACAACCGCAGCCTGGCCTATCTGCACCTGGGGAAGCCCGACCAGGCCCTGGAGGATTCCCTGGCGGTCCTGGAGCTCAACCCCAATTACGCCCGGGCCTATTACAGCCAGGCCCAGGCCCTGGAGAAGCTGGACCGCAAGTACGAAGCCATTGCCGCCTACCGGCAGTTTCTGAAATCCGGCAACCCCGAAACCGACGAGACGCTCCTCAAGCAGTCCCTGGAGCGGCTGCAAACCTTGGAGGGAAAATAATAAAGTGAGCAGTAAGCTGTAAGCAGTGAGCAGTAGGACTTTGGCTGCTCCTGCTCCTGCTCCTGCTCACTGCTCACTGCTCACTGCCATGTCTTACTATCTTACCACGCCCATCTATTACGTCAACGCCGAGCCCCACCTCGGCCACGCCTACACCACGGTGGTGGCCGACGCCTTGGCCCGCTTCCACCGCCTCCTGGGGGTCCAGACCCGCTTCCAGACCGGCACCGACGAGCACGGCGAGAAAGTCCTGGAAGCCGCCGCGGCCGCCGGCCTGCCCGTCAAGGAGTTCGTGGACCGGGTCAGCGCCCAGTTCCGCCAGACCTGGGACGAGCTGGACATCAGCTATGATAATTTCATCCGCAC
Source organism: Desulfobaccia bacterium (assembly GCA_041481325.1). GTDB lineage: Bacteria > Desulfobacterota > Desulfobaccia > Desulfobaccales > 0-14-0-80-60-11 > DASWLF01. The sequence continues at coordinate 5,760 of JBGPBR010000096.1, read as the reverse complement.
CACCCAGCCGGAGCACGTCAAACTGGTACAGGAAGTATTGGCCCGGGTCCACGACGCGGGCGACATCTATTTCGGAGAGTACGGCGGCCTCTACTGCTTCGGCTGCGAAGCCTTTTATCTCGAACGGGACCTGGCGGACGGCCTCTGCCCGGACCACCGGGTCAAGCCCACCTTGATCAAGGAAGAAAATTACTTTTTCCGCATGAGCAAGTATCAGGGCTGGCTCCTCGACTACATCCACGATAACCCGGACTGGATCCGCCCCGAACGCTACCGCAACGAAGTGCTGGCCTTCTTAAAGGAACCCCTGGAGGACCTGTGCATCTCCCGGCCCCGGAGCCGGGTGGAGTGGGGCATCCCCCTGCCCTTCGACGAACGCTACGTCACCTACGTCTGGTTCGACGCCCTGCTCAACTACCTTTCCGGCCTGGATTACCCCGAAGGTGACCCTTACAAAATATTTTGGCCGGCCCAGCACCTCATCGCCAAGGACATCCTGAAGCCCCACGCCATCTATTGGCCCACCATGCTGGCCTCCATGGGGATGGAGCCCTTCCGGCACCTGAACGTCCACGGCTACTGGCAGCTGGCCGCAGGCAAGATGTCCAAGAGCCTGGGCAACGTGGTGGAGCCCCGGGCCCTGGCCGCCAAATACGGCCTGGACCAGGTGCGCTACTTTTTCCTCCGGGAGATGGTCTACGGCCTGGACGCCCATTTCAGTGAAGAGGCTTTGGTCGCCCGGATCAACGCCGATCTGGCCAACGACCTGGGAAACCTCTTCGCCCGCAGCCTGGGCATGGCCTTCAAATACCGCCGGGGGGTGGTGCCGCCGCCGGGAGTGCCGGGGGCCCCGGATAAAGCGGTGATCATCGCGGCCCAGGAGGCGGCCGCGGAGTTCCTGCGCCATTTTCCGGCCCTGGAATTCTCCCGGGCCCTGGCCGGCCTCTGGGAGTTCATCGGGCTCCTCAACCGCTATATCGTATCTTCAGCCCCCTGGGAGCTGGCGAAACAGCCTGAGGCCGCGGCACAACTGGACACCGTGCTCTATCACCTGCTGGAGTCCTTGCGCTTCATCGCGGCCATGCTCCGCCCGGTGATGCCCCGGAGCGCCCTGAAAATGAGCGAACAACTGGGCCTGGGCCTGAGCCTCTGGGACCAGACCCTGCCCCAAACGCTCACCTGGGGCCGGCTGCTCCCCGGCGGCGCCCTCCAAAAAACCCCGGCCCTGTTCCCGCGGATTGAGGCGGAGGAGAAGGAGAAGTGAGAGATTGGGGAAGGGGGCCAGGGGCCGAGGGGGCCTGGCCCTCCCCCCAAAACTGCAACCCTCAAGGGTATTCCATGACCGTTAAATTTTGGGGGGGTCTGGGGATTGTCGCGGCAGCGGCCCTCCTTCTGGCCGGCTGCGCCGGGGCGCCGCCGCCGCCACCGCCGGGGATGGTGGCGCCGCCGCCCGTGACGGGACGCCATCCCCAGGAACTGGCCCTGGAGCGGGCCTTGGGCGAGTTCTACGGCGCCCCGTACCGGTCCGGGGGCACCACCCCCGAAGGCGTGGACTGTTCCGGGCTCATCCAGGCCCTGTATCAGCGGGCCGGGGTGATCCTGCCCCGCACCGTGGCCGAGCAGTTTGGCGGGGGCCGGCCCGTGGGGCCCGGGGAGCTGCGCTTCGGAGACGTGGTCTTCTTCAACCGCTACTGCCAGGCCCGGATCCGGGGGCCGTTCCTGGCCGGCATGCTGCCTCCGGCTTATGCCGACGATATCTGCCACAACGGCCTTTACCTGGGCGACGGCCGCTTCGTGCACGCCTCCCCCAAGGGCGTTTTCGTCAGCCGGCTGGACGCCGAAGTCTGGCGGGTTTCCTATAAAGGGGCCCGGCGTTATTTGGGTTATTAGTCCTGGCAGAAAAGTTTGTTTGAGTCGCTCCTGAGCCGTTGGCTCACTCCAAAACCATGAAAATGTAGCGCCGCCGATCTTGGAGGCGCCGCCAACTGACCCCCGAGGGCGGGTTTTCTAGATTTTCTCAAGCGGCGCTTGGGCAAGGAAGCCGGTGGGCCGTGCCCACCCTACATTTCGTCTTTATTTTCGGAACTCGAAACTCAAAACTTTTCGTAACAGGAGACTTGCATGGGTAAGAATCGACCGCGGTGGCTTTGGTGCTTGGGAGTGGCGGCGTTGGTGGGACTGCTGGGCGGCGGCTATGAGGCCGCGGCCCAGTTAAATCTCCTGGACCAGAAGTATGACCGCTCCTGGGGCGACTACACCTGGGGCGGCTACGGAGGCTCCCGGGAAGCATCCCGCCTGGGCCGGGAGGATTTGATCGCCCGGGAAGGCTACTGCCCCACCGGCGGCTGCGTCCTGCGCCTGGAACAGGTTCAGGTATTGCCGCCCACGGCCCGGGGAGGTGACCACCTGAGCCTGGTGGCCACCTACAGCGTCCTTACCCCGGAGCAAATCGCCCTGCCCATAACCATCACCCGGGAGATCTTCTTTCAGGGAAAATCCCTGGGGCGGACCAAGAGCACGGAAACCCGCCAGCTCAACGGCACCTGGAGCCAGGAGATAGATTTCAAGCTGCCGGCCAACGCCTCCCCGGGAACCTACACCCTGTTCACCAAGGTGAGCACCGGCTACTCCCAGGAGCAGAAAACCGTCGATTTCCAGGTGTATTAATTTACCATCACCCGACCACAACCCGGGAAAATTACCGCAATTGCCAAAAGTTTCTCCTTTTATCCCCTCTCCCCCAATGGGGGAGAGGGTAAAGGCGGCGGCATAATCTCAGATAAAGAAGAGAGAGCCATGGTTAAGGAGTTCAAGGAATTCGTCATGCGGGGCAACGTCGTGGACATGGCCGTGGGCATCGTCATCGGCGCAGCCTTCGGGACCATTGTCAAGTCTCTGGTGGACGACGTCCTGATGCCGCCCATCGGCCTACTCCTGGGCAACGTAGATTTTGCTAATCTTTTCATAACGCTAAGAGAAGGAGCCAAGGCCGCCGGCCCTTATGCCTCCTTGGCCGCGGCCAAACAAGCCGGGGCGGTGACCCTTAACCTGGGGATCTTCATCAACACCATCATCAGCTTTATCATCATAGCCTTTGCGGTGTTTATGGTCATTAAGGGCATCAACCGGATGAAGCGGGAGCAGGAGACCACGGCGGGCGAACCTGCTACCAAGGAGTGCCCGTTCTGCTTCACAACCATACCCATCCAGGCCAGCCGCTGTCCTCACTGCACCTCGCAGATACTAGCGGCCTAAAGGGTCGAGGATGGTCCATGAGAGCCGCCCTCAGTTACCCCGGCACCTGGAGCAGGGGGCGCTATGAGGAAAAGGAGAATCGGCTGAAGGAACTCATTCGGCAAAGAGGTCTCAAAATGGTGGGTGAGCCTGTCTTTGCCAGGTACAATCCACCTTTCATGCCCTAATTCCTGCGTCGCAACGAGGTGATGATCCCGGTGGCGGGTTAGGACAGGATATTGCTTTGAAGGGTTTTCACAGGGGTATTTGATGACTACCAAACCTGTGCTGGTTACCGGGTCAACGGGATATGTCGGGGGCCGGCTGGTACCCAAACTTCTGGAATCGGGTTGCCGGGTGCGGGCCCTGGGTAGATCAATAGCCAAGTTGAAAGCCCGACCCTGGGCCAAATATCCGCTGGCGGAGTTGGCCGCGGGTGATGTCCTGGACTATGAATCTTTACGAAAAGCGGCGGCAGGTTGCCGGGCGGCCTTTTATTTGGTCCATTCCATGGGGGCCGACCCCAAGGGGTTTACCGAGACCGACCGGGTTGCGGCCCAAAATATGGCCCGGGCCGCGGCCGCGGCCGGATTGGAACATATCGTTTATTTGGGCGGCTTAGGTAACCCCGATGACCCCCTACTGAGCAAGCATCTCCGCTCCCGCCATGAAGTGGCCGAGATCCTGCAATCCGGCCCGGTGCCAGCCACCTTCCTTAGGGCCGCGATGATCCTGGGGTCGGGAAGCGCTTCTTTTGAAATTCTGCGCCATCCCCTGGAACTTAGGGTGGGAGATACCTTGGATTTTTGGCGGGTCCTGGAGGTGGAACCGCCCCACCGCCTCCTGCTGCTGGCTGAGATGAAGCTGCCTGGGGAGGCCGTCCTGGAGTTTCACCTCGCTCCGCAAGGGGACGGCAAGGTGGAACTCAAACAAACCGCCAGATTTTTACCCCGGGGCTTGGGAGGCATAGTTTACTGGTACAGCCTGGTTCCCTTCCACCGCTGGGTTTATCGGGGCATGTTAGCAGCCATCGCCGCCGCGGTGGGGAAGCTGATAGTGAAAGGCCCGGAACCATGCAATCGCAGTACCCGCAGACACGCCAAAGAATAGAAAGGGCCCACCGGGCAGCCATGAACTGCCTGGGCGGGGCGCACGACCGGGCCTGGGGGGAGCGCAAAGTCTTCGGGAAAGTTCGTTATATGAGCTACAATGGCGGTAAATCAAAATTTAACCTGACCGTATATATGGAAAAATACCTTTAGACTATCTCTATGCTCACTAAAATAAGATTGGGAATCAGCTCCTGCCTGTTGGGTGAAAAAGTCCGCTTTGATGGCGGGCATAAGTGGGATCGTTTTATCACCGAGACCCTGGGGAAATTTGTGGAGTTTGTCCCGGTCTGCCCTGAAGTGGAGTGCGGCCTGGGGATTCCCCGGGAGGCCATGCACCTGGCGTCGAGTCCTGAAGGGCCCCGCCTCGTCACCATCCGCACCCAGGTGGATCACACCGAGCGCATGCTGGCCTGGGCCCGGAGGCGCGTGCTGGACCTGGAGCGGGAAGATCTTTGCGGATTTATTTTCAAAAGCGGCTCCCCCAGCAGCGGCATGGAGAGGGTAAAAATTTATTACGGCAAGGGGGAGCCGGCCAAGACCGGGGTGGGGATATTCGCCCGGGAATTTATGCGGCATTTCCCCTTATTGCCCGTGGAAGATGAAGGGCGTCTTCATGACCCCGCCCTGCGGGAAAACTTCCTGGAAAGCCTTTTTACCATGAAGCGCTGGCGGGAAACCCTGGCTTTAGGAGCCAAGCGGGGCCATCTGGTGGATTTTCACACCCGCCACAAGCTGCTCATTATGTCCCACAGTCCCAAGCACTACGTGCTCTTAGGGAAGTTGGTCGCCAAGATTAAGGAAATTCCCCTGCCGGAGACCTATGAGCAATACCAGACTCTGTTGATGGAAGCCCTGGGCCTTAAAACGACTATTAAGAAAAATGCCAATGTCATGCTGCATGTGATGGGTTATTTCAAGAGAAACCTGTCGCCGGCTGAAAAAGAAGAATTATTGGAAATTGTTGAAAATTATCGCCAAGGCTACCTTCCCCTTATCGTCCCGGTAACGCTCCTCAATCATTACGGGCGCAAATATGACCAGGCTTATCTGCAGAGCCAGTATTATTTAGATCCCCATCCCATTGAGCTGAAATTACGCAACCACGTCTAAAGATTTCAAGGCCTCCCAGGAAATACCTTGGACGGTGGACCCCCTCCCCCATTATCAACCTGTTTCATCGCCCGAGTTAATTTATTTTATGACCTGAGTAATATGCGGGTTTCCTGCAAGACAGTTTAAGAATGATTTATACCAAGTTGCGCTCATAGAAGTAAGAAAAGCTGTTGTAGGGGCGCACCTGCGGGTGCGCCCTCTTGTGGGCGGACACATGGGTCCGCCCCTACAAAAGAAAAAGATGAATTACCTGTATGGTCGCAACTTGGCATAAAGGGGGTTGGGAGGGGAGTTTGAGGGG
>JBGPBR010000095.1:0-7005 GCA_041481325.1 Desulfobaccia bacterium | reverse complement strand
CCAGAATTTTTTTTTCCGTGAGATTCATGTCAGCGCAGCTTCAAGGTGCTCAAGGACAAAATCCCCAAAACAATGGCAATGATCCAGAAACGCACGATGACCTTGGGTTCGGGCCAGCCTTTCAGTTCGAAATGGTGGTGCAGCGGCGCCATGCGGAAGATGCGGCGGCCGTTGGACACCTTAAAGAATCCCACCTGCAAAATGACCGACAGGGCTTCCACCACGAAGAGGCCGCCCACGATGGCCAGCAGGATTTCCTGCTTGGTGGTCAGGGCCACGGTTCCCAGGATGCCGCCCAGGGCCAGGGCCCCCACGTCCCCCATGAAGACCTGGGCCGGGTAGGCGTTGAACCACAGGAAACCCACCCCGGCGCCCACCAGGGCCCCCAGGAAGATGGCCAACTCTCCCACCCCCCGGACGTAGGGAATCTGCAAGTACGCGGCGATCTTGATGTTGCCGGCCAGGTAGCAGAAGATCATGTAAAAGGCGGCGGCGATGGTCACCGGGCCGATGGCCAGGCCGTCCAGGCCGTCGGTGAGGTTCACCGCGTTGGCGGTGCCCACGATGACAAAGACCGCGAAGGGAATGTAGAACACCCCCAGGTTGGGATAAACCTGTTTGAAAAAGGGAATAGTCAGGTTGGTGTAGAAGGCCGGGTTGAGGTACAGCCAGACCGCCGGCACCAGGGCCACCAGGGTCTGGGCCGCCAGCTTCTGCCAGCCGCTGAGGCCCTGGTTGTGCTTTTTAATCACTTTGAAATAGTCGTCAAGAAAGCCGATAAGGCCGAATCCCAGGGCCACCAGGACCAGAAGCCAGATGTAGGGGTTGGTCAGGTCGGCCCAAAGCAGGGTGGCGGTTAGGGTGGCAAAAATAATCATCAGGCCGCCCATGGTGGGGGTGCCGGTCTTGGAAAAATGCGACTGGGGGCCGTCTTCCCGCACGTACTGGCCCACCTGGAGCTCTTTCAGCTTGCGGATGAACCAGGTCCCCACCATTAGGGAAATGGTGAGCGCGGTGAGGATGGCGAAGATCGACCGAAAGGTGATGTATCGGAAGACATTGAAGCCGCCGAAGACCGTCTTTAATGGATAGAGCAGATGATAAAGCAACTAAACCTTCCCCCTTGAAATGCTTTTGCCCCGGCCGGAGTTGTCATGGCCTTACGGCCCTAAAGAGTCAATGAGTCCGGGTCCGGCTCACGGATGGGCCAAAGGTTGCACCGGGCTGCCGCAAAACCGGCATTTAATGGCTTCCTTCCTGATATATTCGGCACAATAAGGGCACTTGCGATATTCCCCTGATACTCCCGGGACTTGAGCCCTCTCATAATCTTCCGGTCTCCGCGAAGGCAGCAGGACGGCTGCCAGCAAGGCAAGAGGGCCGATCAGGAGGCCCAGCAAAAACCATGCGAACCTGCTTCTTCCCCTGGAAGCCGCAATGATGGCGGCCACGATGGCAAACAAAAACCAGACCGTCAGAAGTTCCGTCGATGACATCAGGATCCGTTTGATTGGCGGCCACAGCCGAAACGATCAAGTCAGGCCGTCCCGCTGAGGTATTATCTTTATTTTCTCCTCCAAAGCACCGATGAGCCCTTCCATGTGCATGCTGCGGGAGCCCTTCACCAGGAGCCAGTCCCCCGGCTGCAAAAAATCCCGCAATACTTCGGCCCCTTCCTCCCGGCTGGCCACCGGCACGATGCGGGAGGGCGGCAGCCCCGCTTCCTGCGCCCCCGCGGCCGTCTCCTCCCGGAAATTGCCGTAAACCACCAGCAGGTCCAGGCCCAGGCGGGCGGCGGTGCGCCCCAATTCCCGGTGGGCGAGGGCGGCGCCGTTCCCCAACTCCAGCATGTCGGCCAGGGCCGCGGCGGCCCGGCTGCGGCCCCGCAGTTCCTGCAAGGTCTTCAAGGCCATGGCCATGGAGCCGGGGTTGGCGTTGTAGCAGTCGTTGAGGAGGTGGGCCCCGGATTTCAGGTTGACCACCTGGGAGCGCCGGTGAATGGGGCGAAACTCCGCCAGGGCCCGGGAGGTGTCCCCCGGCGCCAGCCCCAGGGAGAGGCCCACCGCGGTGGCGGCCAGGGCGTTGTACAACATGTGCAAACCGGGCACCGCCAGCTGCAGCGGCCAGCTTACGCCCTGAAAATGGAGGTTGGCCTTCTGGCCCCGGGCCCCCAGGGGTTGGCGGCCGGTGGCCCGCAGCCCCGCATGAGCCCCCAGACCAAAGCCCAGTGAGGGACCGTGGAAGTTCGTCGCCAGGGGGGCTACCCAAGGGTCGTCGGCATTATAAATCATGAGGGCCCCGTGGTCCAGGGCCGCGGCCAGCTCGCCCTTGGCCCGGGCCACCCCGGAGATGTCCCCCACCCCTTCGGTGTGGGCCGCGTGGACGTTGGTGAGCACCCCGACGGTGGGCGCGGCGATGCTGGTGAGCCGGTGGATCTCCCCGAAGGCGTTCATGCCCAACTCCAGCACCGCGGCCTCGTGCGTCCCCTCCAGACCCAAGAGGGTCAGGGGCATGCCGATAAGATTGTTTAGGTTGAGCCGGTTTTTCAAGACCCGGTAGGCGCCGGAGAGCACCGCGGCGATCATCTCCTTGGTGGTGGTCTTGCCGCAGCTCCCGGTGATGGCCACCACCGGCACCTGGAAGCGGCCCCGCCAGGCCCGGGCCAGGTCGCCCAGGGCGGTGAGGGGGTTGGGGACCGAGATTACGGTTATTTCTGAAGGTATTTTGAAGAGATGCCTGGGGGAGAGCAATTTCCCCGCTTTCCCCTCAGACTCCCCTCCCAACCCCCCATAAGGGGTTGGGGATGGGGGTTTGGGGGAAAGGGCCGGGGCCTTCTGCCCCTGGCCCCTTCCCCCAAATATCCTTTCCCCCACCAACACCGCCCGGGCGCCCCGCAGGATGGCCTTGGGAATGTACTCGTAGCCGTCGTGGCGTTCGCCGGAGAGCGGGATGAAGAGTTCGCCTGCCTGGCAGGTGCGGGAGTCGGTGCTGACCCCGCAAAACGCGCCCCAGGCCCCGGATTGGGCCAGGGTCCCGCCGGTGGCGGCCAGAATCTCGGCAGTGGTGAAGGTGGCGCGCATTTTAAATAGTTTTCAGTTTTCAGTTTTCGGTTAAAAAGCCAAAATATCAATGAGTTACCTAGAGAGTTAACAACCTCCAAATGAAACTAGCTTAGCTGTGGTATTCCTGCAAGGCGTCGTTCACCTCTTCCCGGTCGTCGAAGTGGCGGCGTTCGCGCCCCCAAATCTGGTAGTTTTCGTGCCCCTTGCCGGCGACGAGCACCGCGTCGCCGGGCCCGGCCAGCTCCACCGCCAGGCGGACGGCCGCCCGGCGGTCGGGAAGCACCAGGTAACCGGGCTGGCCCCGCCGGGCCGCGGCCTGGGTGAGGAGTTCCAGACCCGCCGCCGCCAGCCCCGGCTCGATCTGGCGGATGATGGCCATAGGGTCTTCGCTCCTGGGGTTGTCGCTGGTGACGATGACCAGCTGCGAGCCCGCGGCCGCGGCCCGGCCCATGAGGGGGCGCTTGGTGCGGTCCCGGTCGCCGCCGCAGCCGAACACGGTGATCAGGCGGGCAAAATTCAGCGTCTGCAAAGCCGCCAGGGCCTGGGCCACCGCCGCCGGGGTGTGGGCGTAATCCACGAACACCGCCGGGCCGTCCGCCGGGCCGAAGCGCTCCAGCCGCCCCGGCACCCCCGGCAGGGTCTCAATCCCCCGGGCCACCGCCTGGGGGTCCAGGCCCAGCCCCAGGGCCGTGGCCGCGGCCGCCAGGATATTGGAAAGATTAAAGGGGCCCACCAGACGGGAGTCGATCTGCAGCTCGCCGAAAGGTGAGGTGAGCCTGACGGAGATGCCGTCCCGGCGGTACCGGCAATGAAGCGGCCGCACCTGGGCCTCCGGGTGGCGCCCGTAGGTCAGGACCTCGACCTTCACGGCCTCCCTGAGGGCCTGGCCCCTGGGGTCGTCCAGGTTGAGGACCGCCAGCCCCGCGGCCCCGCCGTTAGGCAGAATTTCCGTGAACAGCCGGGCCTTGGCGGCGAAGTAGTCGTCCAGGTCCCGGTGGTAATCCAGGTGGTCCTGGGAGAGGTTGGTGAAGACGCCGGCGGCAAACGAGGCCCGATCCACCCGGTTGAGGTCAAGGGCGTGGGACGAGACCTCCAGGAAGACGTGGGTGGCCCCGTGACCGCGCATCTCCCGCAGCAACCTTTGCAAATCCAGGGATTCGGGAGTGGTCACCGGCGCCGGCCAGGTAAGCTCCCCCAGGCGGTAGTTGACGGTGCCCACCACTCCCACCCGGTGGCCGGCGGCGCTGAGGATCGCCTCCAGCAGATAGGTGGTGCTGGTCTTGCCGTTGGTGCCGGTGATGCCCACCAGGGTCAGTTCCCGGCTGGGGTGGTCGTAAAATTGGGCGCTGAGGTGGGCCAGGGCCAGCCGGGCCTGGGGCACCTGCACCACCGTGACCCCGGGGAGCGGGGCGGTTTCCTGCTCGGTGACGATGACCGCCGCCCCCTTTTCCAGGCTGGCCGCCAGATACAGGTGGCCGTCGGTGCGTTGGCCCCTCAAGGCCACGAAGACCCCGCCCGGGACCACGTCGGCGGAATGATAGGCCACCCCGGCCACGGGCGCCTGGTCATTCCCCCGCACCGCTATGCCCTCCAGGCCGTGGAGAAGCTGCCGCAACGTCTTCCGGGGATGCAACTGTTCTTTGGGCACCGGCGCCTGCTCGCGTTGAAGGATTTTATCCTGGGTTTGCCTGCCGATGGCTTTGTTGGTAGCCGCAGGCCCTTACAAAAAACCTGCCCCGGCACAGGCGGGACGCCGGTGCCTCCAAAAAAAGGTTCCGTCCAGGACCGTTATTAATTAGAAGTGGTTCTTAGCTGCAAAACAAGGGCAGGCGCAATGGCCTGCCCTAAAGGTGTCAAGTGACTGTTGAGCGCTGGAAGTCTGATCTCAAGGCCCACCGCCTGATAACTTAATCCTATAAAAAATTCCGTTTCTTGGCAAGTGCGAATCCCGGCTCCCGGGCTCAGGAATTGGACTTGAACTGCACCCGGCAGACGGTGCCGGGGCAGATTTCGGTTCCCGGCGCCGGTTCCTGATTAACCGCCATGCCGCTGCCTTCCACCATGCAACGCAACCCGGACTTGTTCAAGAGATTCAGCACCTGGCGGATGGTGTAGCCCTTGAGGTCCGGCATCACCTTCAGAGGCTCCTTGGGGATCTCCAGCCTGGGCGGGGTGAAACTGACCGGCTGGAGAGCGGGAGTCGGCGCGGCCGGGGCGGCGTCTTTCTTAGGCGCCGTCTTGCCTTTAGGCACCATGCCGGCCAGCACCGGGGCGTTTTTGTCTCTGGGCGGCTCTTTCTGGGGGTAATACCCCATGACCCGCAAGGATTGGGCCGCGATCTCCCGGAAGATGGGCGCCGCCACCACCCCGCCGAAGATGGCCCCTTTGGGCTCGTCCACGATGACGGTAATGGCCAGGACCGGTTTGTCCGCGGGCACCAGACCGATGAACAGGGCGTTGAACTTGCTGTGGGAATAGGCCCGGCCCACCAGTTTCTGGGCGGTGCCGGTCTTACCGGCCACCGTAAACCCCGGGGGGGCGGCGTCCTTGGCCGTGCCGCCAGGTTGGGTCACGGTCTCCATGATGGCCAGCATCTGGTGGGCTGTTTGCCGGGACAGGACCCGGCGGACCGGTCGGGGTTGGAGCTCCTTGATTTTTTTCCCGTAGGGATCAACCACCTCTTTCACTATGTGGGGTTCCATGAGGACGCCGTCATTGCCCATGGCGGCCAGGGCCATGGTCATTTGCAGGGGAGTGACGGAGACCCCCTGGCCGAAGGCCACGGTGACCCGGTCAATGAGGGAGCGGGTCTGGCGGAGGTTTTTCAGGAGCCCCGCGGTTTCCCCCGGGAACTCGATGCCGCTCTTGCGGCCGAAGCCGAAGTCCCGCAGGTACTGGTCCAGGCGGGCCGGGCCGGTCTTGGAGGCAATCTTGGCCGCCCCGATGTTGCTGGATTTCTGGATCACCTGCTGGACGGACAGGGTCCCGTAAGGATGCACGTCGTGCACCGCTTCCTTGGCACCCAGACGCCAGAGACCGTTTTCGCAGTGAAACTTGTCCGTGGGTTTGACCACGTTGGCGTCCAGGGCCGAAGCGGCGATGAAGATCTTGTAAGTGGAGCCTGGCTCCAGGCAGTCCGTGAGATGACGGTTGCGGCGGGCCTCTTCCGAGTACTGGGCATAGCGGTTGGGGTCGATGGACGGCACCTGGGCCATGGCCAGGATCTCCCCGGTCTGGGGCTGCACCACCAGGGCCATGCCGCCGGCGCCGTGATATTTGGCCACCCCCAAGGCCAGTTCTTTTTCCGCAATGTACTGCAGGGTGCGGTCCATGGTTAGGACCAGGTTGTTCCCCATAACCTCGGGGTCCCAGGCCTTCTCGCCGGTGACCACGATGTGGCCCCGGGCGTCCATCATCTTCCAGCACTGCTTGGGCTTGCCGTAAAGCTCCTGGTTGTATTGGATCTCAATCCCTTCCAGTCCCTGGCCGTCGATGTTGCAAAATCCGAGGATCGGGCCGGCCATGGAACGCTGGGGATAATAGCGTTTGGCCTCGGGGATCAGGTAAACCGCGTCGGTGTCCCGGTGGCTCGTCTGCTTGGCGGCCCGGGCCTTGGCGTCCGCCTTGGCCTGCCAGGCCTGGAAGGCTGCTTCCCGCTCCGGAGTGAGATGACGCTTAACCCAGACGAAGGGCTTGGCCCGGGTCATGATCTCCTTCAATTCCCTGGGTTGGAATCCCAGGATGGGAGCCAGCTCCCGGCTCAGGTGGTTGGCGTTCTTGATCTGGCTGGGGTGGGCCACCACGGAAGAAACCTTGGTGCTGACCGCCAACTCGGTGCCCCGGCGGTCCAGGATGCTCCCCCGCACCGGCAGGATGGGGCAGTATTTCTGGTACTCCCGGGTGGATTCCTCCCGAAGTTGCGGCCCGCGGATGGCCTGGAGGT
>JBGPBR010000094.1:0-7011 GCA_041481325.1 Desulfobaccia bacterium | reverse complement strand
GTTCAGTTGGTTAGAACGCCGGCCTGTCACGCCGGAGGTCGCGAGTTCGAGTCTCGTCGTCCCCGCCAATGAAATCAATGGGTTAGGTTAAGCGGCCTAACCCCTCTTATATGTTCAGGGAGGGCGGACCTGGCTGATGACCGCCTGGTGAGCGGACTCTTAGCCGGTCGCCTATATGCCGGCACCTAAGTGAGGTCCTTTCCCTCTTTTCGGCGCCGTGGTATGTCAACTTATTTAAGCGGCATGTTTCAGTAACCGAACAAACTAGGCGGGGCAGGCCGGCCTAACCTCCCGGATTGCTTAATTTTGGTTGGGGAGCCTGGATGGCACCGTCCCTGCATTACCAGGATAGATTTCCGTGCAAGGAGGCCATAAATGGCAAACAAAATTATCGATAAGCTCCACCGGGTAGTTACCAGCCCCATCAACATTTTATCCGGTGCCCTGCTGCTTTTTATCCTGGCCATGACCTTAGCCGCTTAGGCGGTCCGAACCTTTCCCGCAGAAACCCGGCACTCAGCCCTCCTTTCAAAAAAAGTCGCTTCTGTCTTGCAAAGTTGGCGTAGGGTGCGTCTTAGGCACCAATAAGTTACCGACTTTTCATGGTTTTGGAGTGAGCCAAAGGCTCAGACGCGACTGTCCTGAAAAGTTCGTGAGGATATGTAGGAACGCCGCCCTCGGCGGTCCAGGCCCAGGCTAAACATCCATGGCGATTCAAAGCCTCCCCCGAAAATGAAATCGTTACCTATCATGCGGTTTCCAAACGGCTCTGCCACCGGTTAATTCGAACATTTAACCTGCATTTCAGCCACCGAACCCGGCCCGGCCAGCGGCCGGAACATCTTCTTGGAGGACCCGCAGCAGGGGCACTTCCAGTCTTCCGGCAGGTCTTCAAACCGGGTTCCCGGGGGGATTTTCCCTTTCTTATCTCCCCTGGCCGGGTCGTAAATATAGCCGCAATTGGTGACCTGGCACTGCCACATCTCTTCAGGCTTGGACACTATCTCCTCCGTCGAGCCTCGCTGATTCCCGGCCTCAGGCGATCCGGGGTGTTTAAGGCCGGCCAAAGTCCCGGGAGTGCATCGCCTCTCGGGGTTATGAAAGACTTGGCCTCTCAGGGTCCTTTTGGCCGGCCTCCAGGCCAGGGGGGTGGCTAATCCATTTCTTGCATCTTTTTGCCGCAACATTCGGGCGGCGGCGCCGCAGTCGGGGCTTCCTTGAAGGCGTTACATTGATAGCAGACATAGCCCTTGGGCTCTTCCCCGGGGGTAGGGGAGGGCGAGACCGGTTGGGAGCCATTTTTGCTGCAGTTGCAGTTGCACATGATCAGTCTCCTGGGTTAACGGGAATTTACCTAAACATAATGGTTAGGCAATACTATAAAATAGTTTATACTTTATAGTAATAATTATTTATAAATTGCAGTCAAGGGCAATAAGAAGATTTTTTGGGGAAAAAGTTCAGGCAGTCTGTGGTTCTCCCCCTCGATGGGAAGGGCTCGGGGTGAGGGTGTTTCGTTGCTAAAAGTTTATTCTTATTTACCCCTTACCTTAATGCTCTCCCCTCAAGGGGAGAGGAGATCAAAGGAAGAAACTCTTGGCAACGGTTATAAATTTTCAGATTCTTAGCGAAATTATCCGGGCAAATCGGGCTCAGGCCTTCAGGTCGGGGGGGGCCAAGGGCAGGCCCAGGGCGGCCGCGGCTTCCTACGCCACCTGGCGGGGCCTGGTGAGGAAGGAGCACACGTAGAGTCCCGCTACCATCAGGAGCAACGCCTTGATGCCGATGATGAAGGTGGCCGATTGCAGCAAGGCCCCGGCCAGGGCGCCCAGGAGGTTGGCCCCCAGGGCTTCGTCCTTGGCGGCCACCGCCGCGAAGGAGCGGATGAAAACAATGCCGCTGAAGAGCATGGGCAGGGTGGTCAGGCCCCCCACAATGACCGCTTTGGTGGCATAGGGCAAAAAGGCGAAGCTGGAGAGGTCCAACAGATAGAGACCCAGGCAGGTTAAGACGAGAAAGCCGTAGACCGACTTCACGGGCAGTCCCGGAAATTTGGCGGCCACCAGGTTGGCCAGGAGGATCATGGCCAGCACTCCGGACACGATGACCGCGTTGACTTCCCAGGTGTTGCCCAGGACCACCGAGGCCTTGCTGATATTTTGCACTTCCAGCAGCAGGAAGGCCGCTCCCAGGAAGAAGAAGTGCCAATGGGAGGGGCGCCAGGCGGCTACCAGCCCGGACAGCGGCAGATATTTGCGGCAGCGCAGGATCAGGAGGAGCATCAGGGCGGCCAGGAAGTAATACAGCAGGGGAATGCTGGGCCCCTGGAGATAGACGTAGGGCCAGTCATCCGTGGTGATTTTCGTGGTGCCGGGCAGGTTGAGCGGATACTGCCGCTGCCAGGTGGTTAGGAGGGCGGCCAGTTTCTCGTTCTTGGCGATTTGGCTCCGGGCCGCCGCCAAGTCTCCGGCGATGAACAGCACCCCGCCCCAACCGTAGGCACTGGTGGGGATGCGAAAACAGATGGGCTCCTGGCCGAAAACCTCCCGCAGGACCCTGGCCATGCGGTCCGCGATAAAGAGTTTTTGGGCCTCGAAGCTCAAAACCACGATGCCGCCCTCAGCCAACAGGGATTTGGCCCGGGTGATGCTCTCCAGGGTGTAGACATAATGATCCAGGCGGGCGTTGGTCATGGCGGTGGTGGTATGGGAATCCAGCAGCCCGAAGGAGATGACGTCGTAGCGCTCCCGGGTGGTGGCAAAAAAGGAGCGGGCGTCATCATTGACCAGCCGGACCGCGGGGGAAGCATACGGCTTTTCGGGATGATAGGTCTTTCCCAGGGAGATGATGGCCGGGTCGATCTCCACCGCGGTGATCTGCTTGGCCCCGTGGCGCAAACCCCCGGCCGCGTCGTTGCCGGAACCCGCGCCCACAATCAGGAATTTCTCGGGATTGGGGTGCAGCAGCAGGGGCAGGTCATACTGGCTGAGACCGGCCATCTCCGGGGGAAAGCGCCGGGGATCGGACTGAACCAGAGTCTCGCTTAAATCGATCATGGCCTGGTAGCCGGTGTTATTTACCGTGACCAGGTAATCGCCGACCTCGCCCTTCTGCCGGTCGGTGGGCCTGAGGGTGAGTTTCTGATAAGGAGACCAGATGGTCTTGAGGGCGCCCGGCTCCCAGCCGGCAAAAAATGAGAGGATGATGATGCCGGCCAGCAAGGCATAATTGAACTTCCGGTCGCCGGCGGCCTTGCTGAGAAAATAGAAAATCAGGGCTCCCAGGACCACGAACCAGGTCACCGGCGGCTGGTAACAGATGCTCAGCAGGACGAACAGCCAGGTGCCCGCCAGGCTGCCGGCCACGTTGACCGAGTAGGCCCAGATGGTCCGGGGATGCTCGTCCATCAAACGCCCCAGCAGGCGGCCGATGGGCACGAAGATATCCAGGAGCAGCGCCATGAGCAGATAGGTCATGGCCAGCCCCACGATGATGTAAGCGACGGTCTGCCAGAGGCTGGTGGTCATGACAGAATTCCAGATTACCAGGTCTCCCAGGACGCTCAGCATCTCGCTGATTTTTCCCAGGCCGGTCTTGGTCAGAGGGATGGCCAGGAGCAGGACCAGGATAAACAGCGGCACCAGCATATCCCGCAGGATGACGGGTTTCCGGCTGGTGAAACATCCCAACCCCAACCCGAGAAAACACACCACCAGCACGGTATTCTGGAGATAGGCGAAGATCCTGATTTCCGTGCCTATCCAACGGATGAGCAGCATCTCCAAAAACAGGCCCAGGACGCTGATCAGAAAAATAGCCCGGTTCAGATTGAGGGGCGTCTGAAAGTCCCCCTGGCCTGCTGCCAAATTGCGGTCAACCACGGCAAGTCCCCCGGAAAGAAATAATCCTGAAAATATTTAAGGAGGTTAAGGTGCGGCGGCGATAATTTCGCCCTGTAGCGGCAAGAAACCGTGCCAGGCGTCCCATGAGCTCAGATCCTAAATTTTCGACCCAAAGGCCTAGACCTCTTCTAACAGGATTCTCCCAGGCGACAATCAGGAGAACCCTGAATTTATCCTCAGGAAATCCCCCGCCGGAATTATATCTCCCCTGGGGAAAGGCATTTGGCGACCGGTGATGCGGGGCAAAATAATTCGGATGACCGCGTTTCCAGAAACTGGCATAGATATCCGGGGGGTGATCCCATAACAGTTTGCGGTCAAAAGGCTGTTTGGCAGCCGCCGGCCCTTATAAAAAACCGGCGCGGCACCGGCGAGACGCAGGGCCACCAGAAAAAGTTATTACTCGGAGCAGAAAATGAGTTAACTTGAGGGGAGGGCCGGGGGAGCAGTGGTCTTTGACCCCTGGCCCCCTCCCCCATTATCGGCCTGTTTCATCACCAGAGTTAATCTATTTTGTGACCTGAGTAAAGCAGATAATGGTCGATTGACCCTAAATCGGTACAGCTCGATGGTCATCGTTCCCGGCCGGCGCGATGCCAAGGCCGGACGGGGGTAACAGGTTGAATCCCGGGGAGAATATTTATGAATCTGACCATCTTTGAAGACATGGCGGCTCCGGAGTTGCGCCGGTATATCGAGTTCCTGCTCCGGCACTACCGGGTGATGGACTCCTTCTGGTACATCTACCTCACCGAAGGGTTCGGCGAGGCCGCCGCGGACCGGGTGAATGAAAAGGTCTGGGGTAAAGTCCCGGCCCTGGCCGTCAGAGACCTGATCAAGAAGTTCGACCTCGGGGAACGGGGCCTCCGGGGGTTCGTCCGGGCCCTGCATTACTGGCCCTGGCATATCCTGGTGGGCTATGAAATCGAGGAAAAATCCCATGAGGTCATAGTCACCGTGCCGTCTTGCCCCACCCAGGTGGCCCGCCTCAAGCGGGGGCTGCCGGAGTACCGCTGCAAAGAGATGCACCGGGTGGAGTTTGAGAGTTTTGCCCGGGAAATCGACCCCCGGATCCGCACCCAGTGCGTGTTCGCCCCGCCGGACCCCCACCCGCCGGAAAGGTTTTGTACGTGGCGGTTTTTTCTGGAGGGCGGGGAGGCTCAGTAAGGCGTGACAATTCGCCTGCCGGGCGAGGGAGCGGCTTTGGGTAAGTTGCACCGGTTTCATGAGGCCGGAAAGCAGGTATAATTTTTAGAGGTGGGCCTTTGGGCCCGCCGTTTTCTTGGCAGCCGCGGCGGGCCCAAGGCCATTGTCTAGTTAAATATTCACCCCTGGGTGAGCACAGGAGAAGACGTTGTACTGGAACCAAGCCATTGAAACCCTGAAGGCCGAGGATTTGCAGAAGCTGCAGCTCAAACGCCTGCGCCGGACCCTGGCCCGGGCCGCCCGCAGCCCTTTTTACGGGGAGCGGCTCCGAGAGGCGGGGCTGGCGCCGGAGGGCCTGAAATCCCTCCAGGATATCCGCCGCCTGCCGGTGACCACCAAGGACGACTTAAGGGCCAGGGGCCTGGAGATGCTCACCGTGCCGCTGACCGAGATCGTGCGCCTCCACGCCTCTTCGGGCACCACCGGCCAGGCCACGGTCATCTATTACACCCGGCACGATATCGCCGCCTGGGCCGACCTGGTGGCCCGCTCCATGTACATGACGGGGCTGCGGCCCGGGGACGTCTTCCAGAACATGATGGGCTACGGACTGTTTACCGGGGGGCTGGGCTTTCACTACGGGGCCGAGCGCCTCGGGGCCCTGACCATCCCTGCGGGCGCCGGCAACCGCGCCCGCCAGCTCCAGCTCATGCAGCAGTTCGGCACCACCGCGGTGCACATCATTCCCAGCTACGCCCTCTCTCTCCTCAACACCTTTGCCCAAAACGGGCTGGATCCCCGGGACCTGCCGCTGCGCCTGGCGTTCGTGGGCGCGGAGCCCCACTCCGAGGACATGCGCCGCCGCATCGAGGACGCTTACGGGGTCAAGGCCTACAACTCCTACGGCCTCTCCGAGATGAATGGCCCCGGGGTGGCCTTCGAGTGTCCGGAGCAAAACGGCATGCACGTCTGGGAAGATGCCTTCCTGCTGGAGGTGCTGGACCCCCGGACCCTGGAGCCGGTGGCGCCCGGGGAGCTGGGCGAGCTGGTGTTCACCAACCTCACCCGGGAAGGCATGCCCCTCATCCGCTACCGCACCCGGGACCTCACCTCCTTTGAGGATTCGCCCTGCCCCTGCGGCCGCGGCTTCCGGCGCCTGGCCCGCATTCAGGGCCGCAGCGACGACATGCTCATCATCAAGGGGGTCAACATCTTTCCCCTGCAGATCGACAAGGTCCTCATGGCCATGCCCGAGGTGGGGAACCAGTACCTGGTGGAACTCACCCGGGATAACTTCAACGACCTGATGCACGTCAAGGTGGAGGTGCAGCAGAGTTTCTTCCAGGAAGACCTCAAGTATCTGAAACAGTTGCAGCGGCGCATCACCGCCGCCCTGAAGAGCGAGCTGCTGGTCACCCCTTCGGTGGAGCTGGTGGAGCCCAACACCCTGCCCCGCAGCGAAGGCAAGGCCCAGCGGGTGCTGGATAAGCGGAGTTGAGGGGGTATTTTTGAGGGGAGGGCCGGGGGACTTTTTCATAAGTGCCCCGGCCCTCCCCTCAAACTCCCCCTCCCAACCCCCTTTATGGAAATTTTGGCACCGAGGATTGCCCGTGAAGATTCTCTTGACCAATGACGATGGCATCTTTGCCCCGGGACTGAAGGCCATGTACCGGGAATTAAAACTGCTGGGCGAAGTCAAGGTGGTGGCCCCGGAGAGCGAGCAGAGCGCAGTGGGACACGCCATCAGCCTGATCAACCCCTTGCGGGTGAAAGAGGTGGCCCTGGACGGCGGGGTCCAGGGCTGGGCGGTGAGCGGCACCCCCGCGGACTGCGTCAAGATCGCCCTGGCGGAGCTGCTGCCCGAGGCCCCGGACCTGGTGGTCTCCGGCATCAACCTGGGCCCCAACGTGGGCATCAACGTCCTGTACTCCGGCACCGTGTCCGCGGCCACCGAGGCCTCCAT
>JBGPBR010000093.1:0-7090 GCA_041481325.1 Desulfobaccia bacterium | reverse complement strand
GGCTGGAACGCGGTCCTGGCCCTGGTCGTCACCCTGATCGACACCAACCGGGAAACGATGCCCACCAAGGTGGTCTTCCAGAAAAACTACCGGGTGGCGGAGCCCATGTTCGAGCGGACCCCCAAGGGCCTGGCCGAGGCCATGAGCCGGGCCATGGAGAGGGCTTCGGCCGAGATTACCACCGATGTGTATCAGGCCGCCCGCCAGCGGCTGGTGACCGAAAAGCAGCAAATGAAGGGGCGGCCTGGCTCCGGGGAAAGCCCGGCTGGCCGGCGGTAAGACGGCTTAGTGCCGAATTACCGTCAATCGACTGTTCTTTGCGGCCTTTTTCCTAAGTGGCACAGGCGTCTCGCCTGTGCCACCAATTGATTGCGAATCGGTATCAAATCCTGGTTTCCAAGCTCCTGCTTGGAACCACTTTTTTTGCCAAGCTCCAGCTTGGCGGAGAAAACCTGGATTTTTAATAAGCTGCAAAGATGGCCCCAAGCAGAGCTTGGGAACGCGAAAAAGGGCGGGTTTTAAACCCGCCCTTACCCGGACTTGCACCGTAAAGCCTGCGGCTGCGGCGCAGCCTTTTGACCCCAAGGCGGTATCAGCTTAACGCCGCCGGCCGCCGCCGCCACCTTCGCGGGCTCCGCCGCCGCCGCCACCGCCGCTCGGCCGGGAGATACTGGCAGGCCGGGAGGCCGCGCTGGCCCGCTGGAAGTTCTGGGTGCGCATCTCGCCCCGCTGGCGGGCCGCGAAGTCGCGATTCAGCTGACCGGTATCGACGCTGGGCCGGGGGGCCGCGGTCGGACGGGGCGTGGGGCTGGGACGAGGCGCCGCCGCCGGGCGCTCAGGAGTCGGAGTCGGTCGGGCACCGGCCGCGGGCCGGGTCCCCGTTTTGTCGCCCCCGGGCTTGGACCACTGGTTCCCCTGGCGCTGCTGCCAGTTGCCCTGGGCGTCCCGCTTATAAACGTGGCCGGTTTTATCCGCCAGGACGTTGTTCTGGCCACCCGCGGGCCTGGCCTTGGTCTGGACCGGGGGGGATTTGCCTGCCTGGCCTGGCCGGGCTTGCCCCGGCTTTGCCTGCGCCACCTGGCCGGGCTTGGTCCCGGGTTTGGCCGCCGGTCCGCTGGCCGGCCTTACCTGGGACGCGGGTTTGGTGGCCGGCCGCGACGCCAGTTTGGCCTCGTTTCCCGGGCGGTTGTATAGATTGGGCCGGTTTGCCGGACTCACCACCGGATGGTGGATGGGCCTGCCGTCCGGCCGCCAGTGGTCGGGCCGCCGGTCCGGGTACCGGTTGATCACGTTGTTGTGAATATTGTTGATGTTGATGTTGTTATAGCCGCCGGGGCCCCACCAGCCGCCGCCGCCCCAGTAGGGTCCATGACCCCACCAGCGGTCCGCGGCGACGCCCACCGCCACCCCCGCAGCCAAGCCCACCAGCCCGGGGACCAGCCAACTGGCCGGGTTGTAATAGGAAGGCTGGTAACCCCAGCAGCCGGCGTAGGGATCATAGGCGGCTGCGTACCCGTAAGTGACCGGGGCCGGAATGTAGACGTCGGGAGCGGCATAGCCCGCATAGCTGTAGCCGGTGCCGTAGACCACCGTGCCGTTGTCCACGTAGGAGCCGGTGTAGCCGGGAGTGTAGCCCACCGTCACCGTGTCCGCACTGGAGTCGTACACCTTGACGTACTTGGCGTTGTAGTTGGGGTTGCTGGGCGGGATATTGTCCACCTGCTTTGGGGGATTAACCGACGCCTTCCAGGGGCCCTCCGGGGAGTCGGCCTCATACCAGACCCCCTGGTCCACGGCATAGTACTTGGCGCCTTCCTTGAACACCGGCTTGCCGGTGTTTATGGCGTATTCCAGGTCCGTATCGGCGATCTTCTCGAACTTGGGTTCCCCGGCATACTCCACCTTGGTGGTGGCCTTTTTCCGGTCAATGACCCCCGTCTGGGGGATGGCGTTTTCCAGGACCGCTTCGGCGGCCTGGGGGGTGCCGGCCACGTTCACCAGGACGAAGCCCTTCACCGAGCTTTCCGGAATCTTGGCGAAGTCGGCGGGCAGCTTATCCGGGGCCGTGTAGGCCCAGGGCCCCTGGGGCAGGGACCTGGTCTTGAACCAGCGGCCGGAAAGGAGGGCGTAGTAGTCCTGGGTGGCCGTGTCCATGAAGATGTGGTTCTCGGTATTGCTCACGTACAGCAGGTTGGTGCCGGCAATGGGGGTGTACTGGGGCTCGCCCTCGGTGACCAGCAGTTCCGCGGGCGCGGTGCTGACCAGGATCGCCGGCATCTTGTCTCCCCCCGCCTCCACCGTTTTCGGCCCGGCCTTGTCCTTCCCGGCTTGCTTAAACTGGTCCTCCAATGCCTTCAGGGATGGCGGCAGGGTCTCCACATCCTTCCAGGGCCCTTGCAGGTCGGCGCTGGCCACCCAGTCCTTCCCGCCTCTCAGATAATAAGCCTTGGCGGCCGGGTCATAAAGCATGAGGAAAGGGGTGTTGGCCACCCGCATCAGGGCGGACTTGGGCACCGGCAAGAGCTTGGGGTCGCCGTCCAGAGGCACCAGGACCGTGGGATGGGTCGCAAAAATGATCTTGGGAGGCTCGTTCTTGAGGCCCCGGTCCATGGCCTGGGTTTTTTCCACCACCTCCAGCGCCGCGAGCAGCCGGTCCAGGGAGATGGGAATGCTCCAATCCTGCATCTCGGTATTCAAAAAGGTCTTGAGCTTGTCGATCTGTTCCGGCTTGGCATCGACCGCACTGGGAAACTTGGCGTCGGTGACCTTGACGTCAGCGATGGTGGCCATGCGGGTGTCCCGGTCCACGGCCACCCTGGCCGCGAGCCAGACGGCCCCGAACACCGGCTGCTTCATGTCCTTGGTCTTGGCGGACACCGCCGCCCGGGCCGTGAGCCGGTCGTCCTTGAAGGCCTCCAACTGCGGCTGGTACATGACCACGGCGCCCTTGGGGTTCTCGAAGCGCTTGGGCCAGGGGTCCTGGGTTTGGGCCGCCAAAGCCGGCCGGCCGAGAATCAGGGTCAGCGCCAGAACCATAAGAGCGGCCGTTACCGAAAAACTCCTCCCCGGTTGCATTCTGCCCATGCCTGATGCTCCTTTTAAGTAGTCAAACCTATCTAGAAATTATATAGCAATTGCCAAAAATTTCTTCAATCTATTCCCTTATCCCCCGGCGGGAGACGTCGGGATGAGGGGTGAATAAGAACAATTTTTAAGGCTCTCAGTAGGGTCCGGCAAGTATGGTGCACCCCAGGATTCTGAGTGCCTGCCGTGAAAAGTTTCAAGGTGGGTGGCGCCGGCTTCCAGCCTGGGCGCTGCAGGCTCGGGCGCGGCTACCCAAGGCGGCGGCGGGGACAGCCGCCCCCGGCGGTCGGGCGCAGGCTAAACGTTCAGGTCAAATTTGGGGGCACCCCCGACCATGAAAGCATTGTGCCGGGGCGGGTTTTAAACCCGCCCCTAGCGGAACTTTCACGGTAAAGCCTGCGGCTGCCAAAGGCTGAGGGCGGAGATGCCCGCCCTGCATAATTTTCCATGCTTTACGGGGGCGCCGCCACTAATCATAGGATAATTACAAAATTTTTTTTTTAGCCCGAAAGATTCAGGAAAAGTCTTAAAAAGGGACAGGGTATCTGCTAAGATACTTTAGTCTTCAACCGACAGCTTTCCAGCCCTGACTTCCAAGGTACGGCAACATGAAGGTTTTATTGATTTACCCTACCACGCCTTTATCATTTTTTTCTTACCCAAAGCTCCTGCGCCGCATGGGCTGCAAGGCTGTAATGCCTCCCCTCAGCCTGCTAACCGTGGCGGCCCTGTTGCCCCGGGAATGGCAATTGCGCTTGGCGGATTTGAATGTGGAGCCCTTGACCGATTGGCAGTGGGATTGGGCGGACCTGGTGATGATCTCCGGCATGCTCATCCACCGACAAAATCTGCTAAACCTCATTCAGGAGGCCAAGGCCCGGGGCAAGGTCGTGGTGGTGGGCGGGCCTTATGCCAGCTCTTTGCCGGAGGAAGTCCTGCAGGCGGGGGCCGATTTCGTGGTCCGGGGGGAAGGCGAAAACGCCATACCGCTGCTCCTGGAGGCCTTGGCCCAGGGGCAGCGGGGCGGGGTCATTCAATGTGACTCCAGGCCTGACTTGGCCACCTCCCCCATTCCCCGGTTTGATCTGTTGAACCTGAAAGATTACATCGATATCCCCATCCAAACTTCCCGTGGCTGCCCCCATGACTGCGAGTTCTGCGACGTGGTGCAACTCTTTGGGCGCCGCCCTCGTTACAAAGAGCCCCGCCAGGTCATCGCCGAATTGGAAACCCTTTACCGCCTGGGCTGGTGGGGCCTGGTTTTTATCAGCGACGACAATTTCATCGGCAACAAGACCCACGCCCGGGCCATTCTTCGGGAATTGACCCCCTGGAGCAAGAGCCGGGGAGAACCCTTTGTGTTTAACACCCAAACCACGGTCACGTTGGGCGAGGATGTTCCCCTGATTGACTTGATGACCGAAGCTAATTTTGTGGAAGTTTTACTCGGCTTGGAATCTCCGGATGAGGAGGCCTTAATCCTCAGCGACAAGCACCATAATCGCCGTATTCCCATGCAGGAGGCCGTCCAGACCATCCAGGCTAACGGTTTAACCGTCATGGGCAGCTTTATTTTGGGGATGGATGGGGAGCAAGCAGGCGCCGGTGATCGCATCATCTCCTTTATTGAAGCCACCAACATTCCGATAATCATGATCAACCTCTTGCAACCGGCTCCCCATACCCGCTTATGGCGCCGCTTGCAGCAGGAAGGCCGCTTGCTGGAAGGGACCATCAAACAATCGCTGCAACTCGATACCATCGGGGGGTGTCAATTTTTTATTCCCAGCCGGCCCCGGGAGCAGATCATGGCCGAATACCATAAAGTCTGGGAGACGATCTATGAACCGCGGCGCTACCTGGAGCGGAGCTATCGGTTTTTTTTAGGTATGCGCCCGACCCGGGCCGAACTGGCCCGGCGCCGGGGAGAAACCCTGCCGCCGCCCCCGGTGCCGCCGGCCAAACAGCCGCTGCGCAATAAATTATTCGATCTCCGGGTATTCCTGCATCTTTCCTGGCAGCTTGGCCTAGTCAACTCCACCCGGTGGCAATGGTGGCGTCAATTACTGGGCATGCTGAGAAAAAATCCCAGCCGGCTTAAGGACTATTTGGTTTGCTGCGTCCGGGGAGAATCCATGTCCTGCCTTCGGGACCTGTTGCGGCAACGTCTGGCCGAGCGTTGAGCCCCCATGGACCTGCCCCGGATAGCTTATATCTTGCTCTGGTTTCCCAAGCCCTCCGAAACCTTCATCTTTCGAGAAGTAGTCAACTTATGGAAGTTGGGCCTCCAACTTAAAGTCTTCTCCCTGTATGGGCGTTGGAGCCGGGACCTTTCCCCGGAGATGGAGTCGGTGGCGCCCTAGGTGGAGAGGTTGGGAATCCCCTACCTGAAATCCGCCTGGCAGGATTTTCTCTACTGGTGGCGACGAAATCCGGCCATGACCCGGCGGCTCCTGAAAACCGTGCTCTGCCGCCGCCCGCCACCAGGATGGCTCCCACTTTTCTCCCAGTCCGGTTACCCGTGATCGCCCTCCCCAAAACACCCAAAGCAGCTTTGACAGTCAAATTCCTAAAAGCTGAAGCTGGGCCGATATCCTTCCAAAAATGCAAAGGTTATTCTTTTCTTGGGAAGGGCAGGGGTTATGCCATGACTGGGGGTTTTCCTGCACAAGTGGAAGACGGGTGTTTTTCCTTAGCTTTGAGGGAAGGAAGCCGGACTTCTGTGTATTTACCTAAGGCCGGGAATGAGATTCTTAGGGGGAAAAGGGTGCATTTTGTCGCCATTGATTTTAGGCTGAAGATTAAGGGGAAGTAATACCGTGTTCGTTTTGTCGGGGCGGGTTTGAAACCCGCCCCTACGAGTGATATCAATAGGTTATCTGGATAATTTGTTTCATTTCAAAGGGAACACGGTATAACTTCACAGATAAAGAGGCTTGGCACGTAACCTGCTAAATGAACCTTAGCTGGATTTTATCATTGCTCTTTTTGGACAGATTGAGCCTGTCGAAGGTTTGGAATGCTTGCCATCCCGGTTATGCGAGGTCGAGTGGCGCCGGTGTTGAACTGGTGTTCCCGGATTCAGATTCTCCCGGAAGGGCCATCCCAGGAGGGCGAGGCCCAGGAACTAATTTTGTCTCACCTGGAGGGGGCCCAGCGACTTAAAGTGTTGCGTGAAAAAGGGGTCAACACCTTGATCTGTGGCGCTTTGAGCGCCGATCTCCTGCGGTATGCCGGGGACCTGGGCCTCACCGTCGTAAGCGGAGTGGCAGGCGAGGTGCATGAAGTGGTGCAATCCTACTGGCAGAACACCCTGGACCATCCAAAGTTTTGGCTGCCCGGCTGCCGGGGTCTGCGCCGGTACCGCCGCGGCTGGCTAGGAGAAAAGGGACTTCCGTGCAACGGTCAGGCGAGGACGAGAAGCCGGGGCCGGAACAACAGTCCCTCCAGCCCCCCGCTGGAGCAGGGCTTGGGACCGGGTGGGTCCTGTGAGTGCCCGGACTGCGGCCTCAAGGTCCCCCATGAACAAGGCATCCCTTGCGTACAAGTAAGGTGCCCCCGCTGCAGTCAGGCGATGGAGCGGGTGTGAAGGGACAGGGTGCCGAATGATTATCTCTGTAGCCAGCGGCAAAGGGGGCACCGGCAAAACCACCATCGCCACCAATCTGGCGGTGGCCCTGGACCAACCGGTGCATGTCCTCGATTGCGACGTGGAGGAACCCAACGCCCATCTCTTCCTCCGGCCGCAAGTCACCGAAAGTTTGGCATTTGAGGTGGAAGTGCCTGAAATCGATGCGGCCAAATGCACCTTGTGCGGCAAATGCCAGGATATCTGCCAGTTCAACGCCATCGCCATCCTTCCCGAAATAGCCCTCACCTTTCCCGAATTATGTCATAGCTGCGGGGGATGTTTCCTGGTCTGCCCGGAAGATGCGGTGATTTCTCATAACCGCCTGCTAGGCCAGGTGGAAACCGGCTACCGGGGGAAAATCACTTTTACTCATGG
>JBGPBR010000092.1:0-7105 GCA_041481325.1 Desulfobaccia bacterium | reverse complement strand
TACTTCTTCCCTGACGGTTGTCTCAACCTTGCCGGTTTCGGAAATCATGTTTTCGGACTGCAGTATTTTTTCGGATGCGCTTCTTTCTTCGTCCGTACATTTCTTTATTTCTTCCCTGATCAGTTCGGCTTCCTTGAGGACATACTCCAGGCAGTCCAGGGGAGTGTGGGGGTTGAGAGTCACCGCGGCCTTGGCCCCCAACTCCTTGATGTTTTGGATGAGGCGCTCCAGGTGCACGGTGGCTTCCACGTGGACTCCCAGCCAATCCGCCCCCGCCTCCACAAACTCCTTCACGTAGAGTTCGGGATTGCTGATCATCAGGTGGACGTCCAGGGGCAAATCCGTAACCTTGCGGATGGCCTTGGTCACTGCGGCCCCGATGGTGATGTTGGGGACGAAGTGGCCGTCCATGACGTCCACGTGGATCCAGTCCACCCCGGCCTGTTCGGCTTCCTTGATCTGCTCGGCCAGGCGGCCGAAGTCCGCGGCTAAAATGGAGGCAGAAAGCTTGCGCATGGCTTTCCTACTTTCTACTGGTTGTCAGGTCCTAGGAGTTTTCCCGGTCCCACTTACGGGAAATCATCCCTCAATCTTTTCTGGAACTTATTGCCGATGAGAGGGAAAAACCCTCATGGCCAACTTACCCTTTTTCTCCGGCAAAAATCAAGGGGCACCTTGGGGCCGGGTCAATCTTCGGGGCCCAATCTGCGATTAAAGGCCTCCAACTCTTCCCAGAGGCGGCGCAGTTGGGGGTGCAGCTGCCATTCCTCCGGCTGGGTGGCAAACTGGTCGCCGTCATTGATGAACCGGTACATATGGACTTCGCAGGCCCGGTACTCCTGTTGGTCGCCGCTCCAGCGGGTGAAATTGCCGGGGAAGATGCCGGCCACTTTCCACCCCCTTGCCATTTTTAAGGTTTCCGCCTGGGTGATGGTGTGCCAGGTCTCCAGGAAGGTGGTGAGGTATTCGGCCCCCGAGGCCCGGCACATCCGGGCCATCATGTCGCCCAACAAGGCCATCAGCCCCAGCTGGCGGTAGTCGGGGTGGGTGCCGGCAAAAGTGTATTCGATCTGGAGATTCTTATCGAACTTGGTCATCAGGCTGGCGGCGGCCAGGCGTCCAGTGGCCGCCTCTTCGACCACCAGCATGCAGCAGGGTTTCGCCAGGGCGTCCGTGTCCCAGGTTTCCGCCAGGGCCAGGCGGGCTTCGTAGTCTTCCGGGTAGAGCATGAAGTCGTGGGCGGAGCCGTAAAGCTCCGGATAGGCGTGGCGCCAGAGCTCCGCGGCCGCGGGGACGTCGGCCCGGGCCAGAGGGCGGCCCACAAATCGGCCCCCCAGGTGCTCCCGGGGCTCCGGTTTGACCCAGCGCACCACCTTCTCCCGGATGGGGCGAGTGCGGCAGCTTCGCCCCATGGGCCGGTAAGGCCGGTAGGGAGACATATCCAGGACGCGCATAATATCCTCCAAATATCCAAAAATTAAGGGGGAGGACGGTGGCCGGAACTGCCGCCGCTCTCCCTTCTTTTAGCATTATTGCCCCCCAGGAGGGGGAAATTTGCTTTCAGGCGGCCGGAAATTTATTTCGGCCGGCCGGCAGGCCTTGGGGCCAACCCGGGGTTACCGTGAGAAGCCGGCATATTGCGGGTCATTTCAGCTCCGCGGCCGCGGCCTGGTCCACCAGCCAGAGCAGTTCGCCGGCTGCCGGGCGAATGAGTTGGGCCGGGAGCCTTTCGGGGTCATAGGCGCCGTAAAGTACCTCCTGCAGGACCCTCGCCTTTGACGGCCCGGTCACCAGAAAGACCACCTGGGCCGCTTGGTTGAGGATGGGGGCCGTCAAGGTGACCCGGTACAGGTCTTCTGCGGCCAGATAAACCGCGGCGACCCACCGCTCCTGCTCCTTGAGCGCCGGGGTATGGGGGAACAGGGAGGCGGTGTGGCCGTCTTCCCCCACCCCGAGGAAGACCAGGTCCAGGCGGGGGGGGCCGCCGCCGAAAAATTCGCCCAGCAGCGCCTCATAGCGCCGGGCCGCGGCAGCCGGGGCCCGGGTGCAGTCCAGGGGGTGGATCTGGCGGCCAGGGAGGGGGACCCGGTTCAGCCAGGCCTGGTAGGCCAGGCGGGCGTTGCTCCGGGGATCATCCCACGGGAGGCAACGCTCGTCGCCCCAGAAGAGGTGCACCCGCTCCCAGTCCACCTGATCGCGGTGTGGCGGCGCCCCCAGCATTTCGTAGGTGCGCCCGGGGGTATGGCCGCCGGACAGGGCGGCGCTGAACCGGCCCCGGGCGGCAGCGGCCTCTCCGGCCCGGCCGACGAACAGGTCCGCCGCGGCCCGGCTCACCGACTCGAAGTCGGGATAGACCCGGACCAGCCCGGTATCATGGTTACCCGGCAAACCGCGAGTTCCTCCTGGCATTGCAGGCAATGGGACCTCACCCAGTTGCGGGCCTCCTGGGCGATCACGGTCTCAATCCCACTCCACATGGAAGCTGCCCGGGGCATCCAGGCGCTCAAAGGTATGGGCCCCGAAAAAGTCCCGCTGGGCCTGGATCAGGTTGGCGGGCAGGCGGGCGCTGCGATAGGCGTCGTAATATCCCAGGGCGGCCATGAATCCCAGCGCCGGCAGCCCCAGGTCCGCGGCCAGCCCCACCACGTCCCTGAGGTCGGTTTGCCGGGCCATGAATTCCTGGCCCAGGTGCGGGTCCAGGAGCAGGTTGCTCAGGTCCGGCCGGTTACGGAAGGCCGTCCGGATGTCTTCCAGCAAGGCGGCCCGGATGATGCAGCCGCCCCGCCAGATGCGGGCCACGGCCTCCAGGTCCAGGCCGTAGTTGTAGGTCCTGGAGGCGGCCCGCAGCAGGGCCAGGCCCTGGGCGTAGGTGGCGATCATCCCGGCATACAGGGCGTTTTTGAGCTTTTGGATGAATCGCTCCTTATCGCCGTTGAAGGTGCCCCCGGGACCGCTGAGGACCTTAGCGGCCTCCAGCCGTTCCTCCCGGTGGCCCGACATATCCCGCATCACCACCGCCACATCCAGGTTGGGCGTCGGCGTTTGCAGGTCCATGGCGTCCCAGGAGGTCCACATGCCGGTGCCCTTTTGCTTGGCCTTGTCGAGAATCAGGTCGATGAGCGGCTCCCCCAGGCGCTCGTCCCGGCGGCCGAAGATTTTACCGGTGATTTCCAGCAGGTAGGAGTTCACCTCCGTCCGGTTCCACTGGGTGTAGACGGCCTCCAGGTCCTTGGGACCAAGGCCCAGGCCCCGTTTCAACAGGTCGTAGGTCTCGGCGAGCAACTCCATGATGCCGTACTCGATGCCGTTGTGGACCATCTTGACGTAGTCGCCGGCCGAGCCGGGGCCCAGGTAGGCGACGCAGGGATCGCCGTCCACCTTGGCCGCGGCCGCTTCCATGATGGGGCGGATGCGCTCGTAAGCCGCCTTCGGGCCGCCGGGCATGAGGCTGGGGCCGTACCGGGCCCCGGCTTCGCCCCCGGATATGCCCATGCCCAGATAGAGCAAACCCTTGGCCGCGACCTGCCTGGCCCGCCGGTTGGTGTCGGTGAAATGCGAGTTGCCGCAGTCGATGAGCACGTCGCCGGACTCCAGAAAGGGGGTGATTTCCTTGAGCACCGCGTCCACCGCTTCGCCGGCCGCTACCAGCATGATGACGGCCCGGGGCTTCTTGAGCAGGCCCACGAATTCTTCCAGGCCGTAGCCGGCCCGGATGTCCCGGCCGCCCACCTCTTTTTCCAGGAAATCCCGGGTCTTGTCTGCGGTGCGGTTATAGACGGCCACGGCAAAGCCGTGGTCCGCGACGTTCAGGGCGAAGTTCCGCCCCATGGTGCCCAGGCCGATGAGGCCCAGGTCGCATTCCTGGTTGCTCATACGCATTCTCCCGGTTTTATCTGGGTCAGGATGGGATACCTGTCTTGCAGCCTCAACCCTCCAAGGTCAACCCCGAGGCGAGCAGGTCCCGCCGGAGATAGTCCAGCCAGAGGCCCTGGCCGAATTCGCCCAATTTGCGTAGCAGGTTTTCTTTCATGGGGCGTTCTCCCGGTTTTCCAGGGCCCCGATCTTCTCGAGACGGCGCTTAAACCTCTCCATCCCCTTGTAGTTGGCTTGCAGGAATAGCCGGACCAACTCCAGGGCCAGGGCATAGCAGGTCACCCGCCCCCCGAGACACATGACGTTCATGTCGTCATCCTCCACCCCCTGGTGGGCGGAAAAGGGATCGGTGATGAGCGCGGCCCGCACCCCCGGCACCTTGTTGGCCGCCACCGAAGCTCCCACGCCGCTGCCGCAGATGGCCAGGCCCCGCGCCACTTCGCCCCGGGCCACGGCCCGGGCCAGGGGCGCCACGAAGTCGGGGTAGTCGTCCCGGGGGTCATATTCGTGGGCCCCGAAGTCCACGATCTCGTGCCCCATGGCCTTCAGCTCTTCGGTCAATTTCTCTTTCAGTTCGAAACCGCCGTGGTCCGCGGCGATGCCCAGGCGCATGGGCTTCTCCTTTTATTACCGGGGGTTGAAAAAGCGATTTCAGGGGAGGGCCGGGGGACTTTTTCGTAAGGGCCCCCCGCCCTCCGGTGAAACCCCTCCCACCCCCTTATAAGGGGAAAGTTTGGAGATGTAAAGAACAGGTGGTGCCCCTCGCCGGTGCCGTAGGGGCGGGTTTAAAACCCGCCCTACCCGTAATTTCATGGTTTCTTCTCGGTCCCCCGCGAAGTTTGGTTAGCACCCGGTTCACAAGCTCAGCTTGGGAACCAGGATACAATATGGAACAGCCGCCCCCGGCGGTTCTGATAAAAAGGGATGGTGGGCCAGGCCCACCCTACATCTGTACCCCCTTGCCAATCTCCAATCTTTGCTGAGAGCTGACCGCGACTTCATGACAACTTCTGCAGCCGCTTCACCAGGCTGACGATGGCGCCCTGGGAGATCTCTTCGTAATCCAGGAGCTCGGCCGGCTTGCCGCTCCGGGGCTTCCGGCGCACCGCCAGGGAATAGACCGGGGCCGGGTTCTCGGTTAGGGCGCTCCGCACCGCCTCGCCCAGGCCCCCCTCCGGGTAATGGTCCTCCACCGTCACCAGGAATCGGGTAGCCCGGGCCGCGTCCTTGAGGGTGGCCTCGTCCACCGGCTTGATGCTGTAAAGGTCGATGACCCGGATGGCAATCCCTTCTCTTTGCAGTTCGTCGTAAGCCTTCAGGGCCTCGAAGACCGTGACCCCGGCCCCGATGACCGTGGCCAGGTCGCTCTCGCTCCGGCGCAGCACCTTGCAACCGCCGATGGCGAACTCCTCGTTATTGCGGTAAATGACCGGGGTCCCCATGCGGGTGGTGCGCAGATAAGAGATGCCCCGATGCTCGGCCATGGCCGCCACCAGCTTTTCGGTGGCCACCGCGTCGCAGGGGTACAGGACCACGCTGCCCAGCACGGCGCGCATCATGGCCAGGTCTTCCAGCCCCATCTGGGAGGGTCCGTCTTCACCGATGGACACCCCGGCGTGGGAGCCGCAGAACTTGAGGTTGCCGTCCGAATACTGGCTCATGCGGATTTGGTCGTAGGCCCGGGTCAGAAAAGCCGCGAAGGTGGAGACAAATGGCAGTTTACCCCGGCAGGCCAGCCCCAGGGCCGCGCCCACCATGTTCTGCTCCGCGATGTACATTTCAAAAAACCGCTGGGGATAGGCTTCGTTGAAGATTTCGGCGTAGGTCGAGTTGCTCACTTCCGCGTCCAGGCTCACTATCTTGGGATATTGGGGATAAATCCTCTTCAAGGCATTGCCGTAAGCCTTGCGAGTGGCCACGGATTGGCCCGGCTCGTAGGCGAGCGCCGCCGCTGGTTGGGGCCGGGGTTCCTCGGGCCGGAGGTCTGCCGGCTTTGGAATCCGGCCCCGCACGGACTTGTCCACCGGGCCCAGTTCCGTCAGGGCCCTGGCCAGCTGCTCCTGATCCAGGGTCTTGCCGTGCCAGCCGTTCTGGTCTTCCAGGAAAGAGACCCCTTTGCCCTTGATGGTGCGGGCGATGATCATCACGGGCCGGCCGGTCCGTGACGCGGCGTTCTCATAGGCCGGCAGGATCTGGCCGAAATCGTGGCCGTCGATGACCATGGTTTCCCAGCCGAAGGCGGCGATGCGCCGCTCGTAGGCCGCCAGGTCGTGGCCGTACATGGTGGCGCCCCGCTGGCCCAGACGGTTCACGTCCAGGATGCCCACCAGGTTGTCCAGTTGGTAATGGGCCGCCAGTTGGATGGCTTCCCACTGAGAGCCCTCGGCCATTTCGCTGTCCCCCAGGAGCACGTAACTCCGGTAGGGGAGCTGGTCCAGGTACTTGGCGTTCAGGGCCAGACCCACCCCGATGGACAGGCCCTGGCCCAGGGAGCCCGTGGCCGCCTCCACGTAGGGAAAGGACCTGGTGGGGTGCCCTTCCAGGGGGGAGCCGAACTGCCGGTAGGTCAGCAGCTCCTGCTCCGATACCACCCCCGCCGCGGCCCACAGGGAATAATAGAGCGGCGTGGCGTGGCCCTTGGAAAAGAGGATGCGGTCGTTGTTGGGATGGTCGGGATGGTCCAGGTCATATCGGAAGGCGCCGCCGAAGAACAGGCCCGTCATCAGTTCGGTGGCGCTCATGGCCGAGGTGGGGTGCCCGGAGCCGGCGTGGGTGGTGGCCGTAAGGGTATAATAGCGGATCAAGGCCGCGATCTTCTTTAATTCCGGTATCTTTCCCGGGTCAGGCATGGCGAGGCTCCTCCTGAAAAAACCGCCGAATCGATATGCAGCCGGCGAAGGCCGCAACTGCCCCGGCTGCGGCGCCGGACCAGGATACCCGGGGGCGGTGTCCCCCACCTTTACCCTGAACTTCGCAACCAGCAAGGTAGCTGGTGGGCCGGGCCCACCCACATTTACTTCTCTGTTCTCAAAACTCGAAACTCAAAACTTTTCCAAGTGTTATTCATGAGTCCTTGGCTCAACCAAAACCACGAAAATGGCCGTTGTCGGGGCGGGTTTTAAACCCGCCCCCACCGCACCGGCGAGACGCCGGTGCCACCAATTATTACTCGGGGCAGAAAATGAGTTAACTTGAGGGGAGGGCCGGGGGAGCAGTGGCTCCCCCGCCCTCC
>JBGPBR010000091.1:0-7137 GCA_041481325.1 Desulfobaccia bacterium | reverse complement strand
GGTTGGAAGTGCCCGTTTGGGACGGCTTCAAGCGCATTCGCAACGTCTCCCGGCAAAAGGCCATTCTCAAACAGTTCGGGAATGAGAAAGACATGCAAGATCTGGAGATGAGCGACCAGTGGCTGGCGGCCCAGGGCGAAGTGCAAGAGGCCGCGACCGCCTTGAAGCTCGCCGAGGGCCAGGAAGAATTGGCCCGCCTCAAGGGGCGGCAGGCTGAAATCCGCTATCAGGCCGGCAGCACGCCGCTCCCCGTCTATTTGGAAGGCCGCAAGGCCATACTGGAGGCTCACAAGAACAAGGCCGTCAAGGCCATGAATTACCAAGCCGCGGTCTTAAAACTGCGGCAACTTTCCGGAGACTTGGGCCAAAGCTATGTGGATCAGAGTGCCTGGCAGAATTAGATTATTCCTGGCCCTGGCGGGGTTTCTGACCCTGGCCCCGCTGGTTGCGACCCCGGCCCCGGCGGCCCGGCGCGGCCCCGGGGAGGCCCTGGCGGAACCGGCGCCGCCGGTCGCGGAACCCGAAATCGTGTTCACCGGCAAAATGTTCGCTTCCCTGAAGCGCCGGGTGGACCTGGTTTTTCCATCGATCATCACCGAGCTCCTGGTTAACTCCGGCCAGCGGGTGGAGGCCGGTGAGGTCCTGGCGAAATACCACCTGACCCCGGCAGGGGTCCTGGCCCTCCGCCAACGCCTCTTCCCCGGCCAGATCACCGAGATGGAAGTAAAGCTGACCCAGGTGGAGCGCAGTCTGGCCCCCCTGAAAGACAAACAGCGGGAACTGACCCAGTTGGTTAAACAAAAACTGGCCCCGCCCGAAAGCTTGAGCCAGGTCAACCGGGAAATTCAATTGGTGAGCCGGGAGCAGGCCGCCCTGACCGCGCGGCTCCGCCGGGAGCGCCACACCCTGCAGGTGGACCGGAGCCTGTTGCGGCAGCAGTTGGGCTCCTCGGTAAACGAAGAGCAGATTCCTCAGGATGGCGCGGTCAAAGCGCCCATCAGCGGCTATGTCATCTGGGTCAGCCCCGAGGTGCGCCAGGGCGCGGAGCTCGGTCCCGCCCCGGCGGTATTCCAGATAGGGGTGATGGACCCCATGGTGGTGCGGGCCCAGGCTTTTGAAATCGAGTCCCTGCAAATCCGCCCGGGAGAGTCGGCGGCGGTCACCCTGGAGTCGTTGCCGGGGCGGAAGTTTGAAGGTAAAGTGAGCCGGGTGTCGTGGTCCTCCATTACTCCGAGCTTGGATCAACCCTCCTACTATGAAGTGGAACTGCAGGTGCCCAACCCCGATCTCCTCCTCAAAGAGGGTTTAAAGGCCAGCATCACCTTCAAAAAATAAGCGGCAACGAGGTTAACCGACATGGAACTCAGCCGGGGGATCGAAATAGCCCCCGTCCGGGATGACGCGGCTTTACAGGAATTTCTGCAACTGCCCTGGAGCATTTACCGGAACGATCCTTACTGGGTGCCGCCCCTCCTTTCCCAACAGCGCGATTTCCTGGATAGAAATCGGGGCCCCTTCTTCGAAATCGGGGAGGCCCAGTATTTCTTGGCCTGGGCGGACGGCCGGCCGGTGGG
The DNA here is from genome assembly GCA_041481325.1 of Desulfobaccia bacterium. Taxonomy (GTDB): domain Bacteria; phylum Desulfobacterota; class Desulfobaccia; order Desulfobaccales; family 0-14-0-80-60-11; genus DASWLF01. The sequence continues at coordinate 5,563 of JBGPBR010000091.1, read as the reverse complement.
CCGGATCTCCGCCCACCTCAACCGGCTCCACGATGAACATCATGGCCCGGAAACCGGGTTTTTCGGATTCTTCGAGGCCACTCCGGACCCGCAAGTGGCCGCGGCGCTGTTGGAGGCGGCCGCGGCCTGGCTGCGCAGCCGGGGGAAAACCCGCCTGGTGGGTCCCCTGAATTTCTGCATCTATGACGAAATGGGCCTCCTGGTGGAGGGATTCGACTCCCTCCCGGCCATCTTCCAGACCCACAATCCTCCTTATTACCAGGAGTTGTTGACCTCCTGGGGCCTGAGGCCGGCCATGGATTGGCTGGCCCTCAAGATCACCAACCGCCAGGTGGACCTGGCGGCCATGGAGCAGCGCCTGGAAAAGATCTTGCGGGAGCAGCGGGTGACGATGCGCCACCTCATCCCCGGGGAGATCCCCCAGCGGGCCGATGAACTGTTCCACCTGTTCAACGAAGCCTGGGAGGACAATTGGGGCCACGTCCCCCTGACCCGCCGGCAGTTCGACTACCTGATGCACGAAATCAAGCCTTTGCTGCGCCAGCAGTTGCTGCATCTGATCCTGGACGGCGACCGCCTGGTGGGCTTCGGCATCATGCTGCCGGACCTCAACCCCCTGGTCAAAAAGTTGAACGGCCGCTTGACCCTGTGGGGGAAGCTCCGGCTGGTCTACGCGGCCAAGTTCGGACCCATCCGCAAGGTGCGGGGGCTGGTGCTGGGCATCAGCCAGCCCTACCAAGCCAAGCGGCTGCACTTTGCCATGATTCTGCGGTCATATATCGAACTGGTGCGGGACACGCCCTGTGAATTCGCGGATTTTTCCCTGATTCCCACCAGCCTCCGGCACTACATCAAAGCCTTTGAGGCCTTTGGGGCCCGGCGCTACAAAGTCTTCCGTGTCTTTGAACGAGAAATCTGACCTGGTGATAACTTCAGGGGAGCCGGTCCCGGCGGCCGGGACCGATCCGCTATGGGTGCTCCTGCTCTCCGGGGCCGTCTTCCTCTATGCCCATCTGCCGGCCTTCACCAGCCCCTTCGTCATCAACGACGACGTGCACCAGCAAATCTACTGGATGCAGCAATGGCTGGACCCGGAATTGTTCCGGGGCGACCTAAACACCGAATACGCCCGCCACTACGTCTCTTGGGGGCTCAAGGCCCTCTACTGGCTGGCATCCTGGGCCGTGGAGCCCCTGGTCTTCTCCAAGATCCTGCCGGGGCTGCTGTTTATCTCTCTGGGGGTCTTATTTTTTCAAATCGGGGCCAGACTGGGGGGCCGGATTCTGGCCTGGACGGCGGTGGGCCTCTACTGGCTGATGCCCTTCTTTCTGGACCACCTGGCCGGCGGCCTGGCCCGGGGTTTTGCCGCGCCGCTCCTGGCCCTGATGTTGCTCGGCTGGCTCGCGGCCCGGCCCCGGGTGGTGGGCCTGGCCCTGCTGCTGCAAGCCCTGTTCATCCCCTACGTCTTTCCGGTGGGCGCGGCCAGCGTGGTCCTGGCCTGGCTCGCGGCCCGCACCGGGCGCTTCCGGCCGCCGCCCTTTCCCTGCCGGCCGGTCCATTTTCTCGTCCTGGCAGCCGGCGCCGGCTTGGTGGCCTTGATGAATCTGGGCTACCAGGAAGCCGGCTTCGGGCCCCTGGTGAGCGCCGCGGAGATGGTCAATCGCCCTGAATTCGGCCCCGGGGGACGGGTGCCCATCCTGCCGGTGCCGTCCCTTCTCTGGGAATTCCTCCAGCCCTGGGAGTATCTCGGCCCCTTCAAGGAAGGCGGTCCGGTGGCCGGCGCCGCGGTCTGCTCCGGGGTGGCGGCCCTGGCGCTTATCGGGATTTTCAGGGTGGACTGGCGGGGCCTGAAAGACCGGCTGCCGCCGTTTATGTGGCTGGGGCTCGCCTCGGTGCTGCTGTATTTCCTGGCCCGCCTGTTGCTGCTGAAACTCTTCATCCCCGACCGCTACGTCATCTATACGTTCAATGTCTGTTATTGCCTGGTCCTGGCCCTGGCGCTCAGCGCGGCCCTCAAGGTCGGCCGCTGGCCCCGGAGCCTGGCGGTCACGGCCCTGATTCTCGCCGCCGCCCTGGGGGCGATGCGGCTGCACGGGGTGGGCCTCAGGGATTATTCCGCCTACCAGCCCCTGTTCGCCGCCCTGGCCGCCACTCCCAAGGACGCCCTGGTGGCCGGGCACCCCAACCTCATGGACCCCGTCCCCACCTTTGCCCGGCGCCCGGCCCTGGCCATCTATGAACTGGCCCATCCCTGGAGCCGGGGCTACTGGGACCAGCTGCGCCCCCGGCTGGATGACCTCTTCCGAGCCTATTACGCCGCCGACCCTCAGGAAGTCGTGGCGTTTGGCCGCAAGTATGGGATTTCCTTCCTGGTGGTGGACGACCGCCATTTCCGCCCCGACTTTCTGGCGGGCGGCCGGTTTTTCTTTCCCGCCGCGGTGCGGATCCAGGCACATATCGGCCAAACCCTCTCGGAGCGGGTGGACGCCCCCTTCTTCGCCCCCTTCGGCGAGCAAATCCGCCGGCTGGTTGCGGGCCGGCGCCGATTTGCCTTGCTTTCCTGGCCCGGTTCCCATACGCTAGGGGCAGACTGCCATTTACGCCTTCTCGATCTCCGACCTTTTCTTATCAATAACCCTCCCGAGCGCGGGTCAACGGGGCCGAAGCATGCGGGTACTCCTGATAAACCCTGAGTTTCCTCCCTCATTCTGGTCGCTTAAAGCGAGCTGTAAGTTTAAAGGGAGCAAGACCCTGCTGCCCCCCCTGGGGCTGCTTACCGTGGCGGCCCTGCTGCCCCAGGAATGGGAATTCCGCCTGGCGGACCTGAATACCCGCCCCCTGACCGGGGCGGACTGGGACTGGGCCGACCTGGTGATGATCTCGGGTATGCTGATTCAGCGAGAAGGGGTCCTGGACCTCGTGCGGCAGGCCGGGGAGCGGGGAAAAACCGCGGTGGTGGGAGGGCCATATGCCACCTCCCTGTCCGGTGAGGTTCTGGAGGCCGGGGCCGACTTCCTGGTGCGGGGCGAGGGAGAGGTCACCATTCCCCCGTTCATTGCCGCCCTGGGTCAGGGGCAGAAATCCGGGGTGTTTGAGGAAGATCAAAAACCGCCCATGACCGCCTCGCCAACCCCCCGTTTTGACTTGGTCAATTGCGCCGATTACCTGGCAGTGGGCATTCAGACTTCCCGGGGCTGCCCCTTTAATTGCGAATTCTGCGACATCGTTAATCTTTACGGCCGCGTGCCCCGATACAAAACCCCGGATCAGGTGCTTAAGGAGTTGGAGATCCTTTATCGCCTCGGGTGGCGGGACACGGCCTTCATCAGTGATGATAACTTCATCGGCAACAAGGAGCACGCCCGGGCCATCCTGGAGCGGTTGATTCCCTGGCAGCAAAGCCGCGGCGAACCTTTCTCTTTCTGGACCCAGACCTCGGTAAACCTGGGGCAGGATTTGGAACTGATCGACCTCATGACCGCGGCCAACTTCGGCTACGTCTTTCTGGGGGTCGAGAGCCCTGACCCCGAGATCCTGGCTGCGGCCAACAAGCACCAAAACGTGCGCAACCCTTTGGCCCCATCTCTCGCTAACATCAATGCTAACGGGCTTTCCATGGTGGCCAGCTTCGTTATCGGCTTCGATAATGAGAAGCAGGGAACCGGGGACCGAATCTGCGACTTCGTAGAAGAGAACCACATTCCCATAATTATGCTGAACCCCCTGCAGCCCTTGCCCAATACCGCCCTTTGGGTCCGCCTGAAAAAAGAAGGCCGGCTGCTGGACGTCCAAGCCGTCCTGGATTTCTACTGTACGACCTTGACCTACTTGCCCACGCGCCCCCAGGAAGAAATTTTGTCGGAGTTCGTGGGTGCCATCGACCGCCTGTACGAGCCTTCTCGGTATCTGGCCCGGGCTTATCAATACTTTCTAAGAATGCGGCCCACCCGCCGGGCCCTGGCCCTGGCAAAAGGAGAAAAGCCCCCGGCGAGTTCACCGGCAAGAGCTCCGGTCTCAGCGCGCCAGCAGGCTCGCGATCTGCGGATGTTGCTGACTTTGCTGTGGAAGCAGGGGATCCGCCACAGGTACCGTGGGCAGTTCTGGAGACAGTTGCTGGGCATACGCCGGCACAACCCCAGCCGGTTGAAGACCTACCTGATTTGCTGCAGCACGGGTGAGGATTTGTTTATCATGAGAAGGGAACTGCTGCGTAAATGGGCCGAATCGGGCCTCGATGGTGATCCCGCCCTCAATAAGCCCGGGTGTCCTTCAGGCCCCGCAAGATCGTCAGGCAGATGATCTTCAGGTCCAGGAGCAGGGACCAGCGGCGGATGTAGTCCAGGTCGTATTCTATCCGCTTCTCCATCTTTTCCAGGGTGTCGGTCTCCCCCCGCCAGCCGTTGATCTGGGCCCAGCCGGTCAATCCCGGCCGCACCTTGTGCCGCAGCATGTATCCCGGAATGATGCGCCGGTAATATTCGTTGTGGGCCACCGCGTGGGGCCGGGGCCCCACGATGGACATGGAGCCCTGAAGGACGTTCAGGAATTGGGGCAGTTCTCCAGGCTGGTGCGCCGGAGAAACCTTCCCAACGGGGTTACCCGCTCGTCGTCGGGGGTGGCCTGGGGAATCTCGGGGCCGTCCTCACAGACTCTCATGGTGCGGAATTTGTAAACCAGGATCTCATGGCCGTCCGCCAGGCCGTGGAACAGATACAGGGAATGCACGTGCACCAGGTCGACTTCCCGGATTCGATCCCTCAGGGCCCGGGCCATGGGCCGGGAAGTCGCCCAAAACCGCGGCCATTCGATGGGGAAAAACCGGAGTTCCTCCCCGTCCCGGAACACGGGCCGGTCCAGGGGCACATCCAGTTCGCCCGGGCCGTCCTGGTTGGTGGTGAAAACCGCGACTTCATGCCCCAGGGCGGCCACCGCCGCGGCCATTTCCAGGCAGGCCTTGGGCGGGCCCCCGTAGCGCGGTGCCGCGTTGGCCAGGACATGGAGGATTTTCAGGCGTCGCAAAATCACCTCCGCCAAGTCGCTCTCAACCCGGAACTAAAAGACCGATGCAACATGGAAACAGACCGATTGACTTCTGGATAATGATGTTTGCCGCCAACCATCCTATATTAGTAGTTATCTTTTGCAACTTTGCAGCTTCTTTAAATCGCATCACGAAGTGACGTTAAGAAAGCTAAAGGAGGAAGGGCTCAGAAGAAGCGCATAAAACATTACATTCCGAAGAAATTTAAGGTTATTTTTATGACCCCGGTCCGGTTCTCGTTGCCGGTCTTGCCTCTTGTTGTTGCACCGATTCCGGCTCCCACCGGATGATAAATTGTTCGTCAGATTCTGTTGCCAGGCAACCCCAAATCAGGCCGTCCGGGGCCCAACTTCCGGGCGCTCAGCCCCATCCGTCCGGCGACGGGAAAAAGAAACGCCTGGGCAAAATCATCGACGAGATCGGCCTGGCCCGGTTCAAAGAGGAGTTGGGATTGCCGGCGGCGTGAAGTGCCCGTGGCTGCCGAAAATACGTAGGGTGGCCTTCGGGGAAGCGCTGCTGCCT
>JBGPBR010000090.1:0-7212 GCA_041481325.1 Desulfobaccia bacterium | reverse complement strand
AGTATAACATTTACTCACAAAGAGGTTGTGGAGGCTTTGATACGATACAATGACCTTCATGAAGGATTATGGGGACTTTTCATTGAATTTGGTTTAGGTGCAGCAAATGTAGGCTCGGAGCCTGGGGATCTCTTGCCAGCAGCTATTGTGCCGGTCAAGAAAATTGGGCTTCAGAGGTTCAATGAACCCAATAATCTAACGGTAGATGCTGCCGAAGCGAATCCCTCGAAGAGGGCTAAAAGGAAATAGCGTTGTCTAACTTCCGACTAAAGCCGACTTAGCTTTACTGTTTGTGGAGCGGGGCAAACTTGTTTGGATGGACTGCATTGGAATCATCATATTTTCAAGATCTGAGGGTGAAAAATATATTTGATGGGAGAATGACCAAGGCCATTTCCAAGACCAACGGAGGGTCTTAATATGTCTGTGAAACCCATTGTTATCAAGTTCTTTGCTCCTGTGATTGATGTTACAATTAATGCCTTAATGAGCGCTATTGATCAGAAAATGAAACAGGGTGCAACTCAATTCGTTATATTAGTTTCAAGTCCTGGAGGTAGTGTTTTTCATGGATTATCTGCATACAACTACTTAAAAGGCTTACCAGTAACAATATCGACACATAATTTTGGTAGTGTGGATTCTATAGGGGTTATATTATTTTGCGGTGGCAACAAAAGATATTCTGTTCCGCAGGCAAGATTTTTGCTACATGGCGTGGCCGCAGGTTTTCAAAATGAGCGTTTAGAAGAAAAGCAACTTGAAGAGAGATTGAAGGGTTTAAAAATAGATGTGGAAAACATTGCGAAGGTCATAGCGGCAAATACAGGAAAATCCGTCCAAGAGGTCACAGCAGCCATGCTTGAAAGAACTACACTTAATCCTGAGGAAGCTAAAGCATGGGGGCTGATTCAAGAAATTAAGTCTGAACTATTTCCAGTCGGCTCCGAAGTTATATCTATACAATTTCAAGAAAGTCAGGCCCATCCGACCTCACCATAGTGGATGATCCAGGCCATTGGTAGGCTATTGCAGTCAGATTTGGGCCCTGCCACTCATTTCTATGTCGTCAAGTTCTTTAGCCTGGGGGATGAGAGTGAAGGAGGCCTTTGATGGTTGTTATCTTGCCAATATCAGCGCTTATAAAGAATTACCCTGCCACTAATTCCTATCTTTTCTTCACCACCAGCACCGCGCAGGGGGCCTGGCCGATGACCCGCTCGGCCACGGAGCCCATGAGGAGTTTTTTCAGGCCGGTGCGGCCGTGGCTGCCCAGGACCACGAGGTCCGCCTCTTTCGCCTGGGCCGTCTTGACGATGGCCTCGTAAGGCTTGCCCCGGGGCACTATGGTCTCCAAGGGAATACCCTGCCCGGCGGCTTCGGCCGCCATTCTGGCCGTCACCTGCATGGCCGCCTGGATTTCCGCCTCGCCGGCGGCCACGGACACCCCGATGAGGACGCTGCCCATCCTCTTGGCGATGTTGAGGGCTTCTTTCCAGGCCGCGGCGCTGTAGGGGGAGTCGTCGCAGGCCGCCAGGAGCCGCCGGAAGCTCAGGGTGGCCTCCTGGGGCACCACCAGGACGTTCACGGGGCTGTAGCCGATGACCCGGGCGGTGACGCTCCCCATGAGGAGGCGCGCCAGCCCGGTCAAGCCGTGGCGGCCCATGACGATCCAGTCGGGTGCCACCGCCTCGACCTCTTCCAGGATGCCCTCATAAGCCGAGGAAGCGATGCGCACCCTGGGCTCCAGGTCCACCCCCTGGCTGGCCGCCTCGTCCTGCCAGGCTTTTAGGCGCTCCCGCACCGCGGCCTCCTGGACGGCCTGGACCTCCAGATTGATGGGCGGCGGCGGCAGCAGGTCCGGGGTCTGCAGCTCGTAGCCCGGCATAAAGGAAATCACTTCCAGCAGATAGACCTTGCTGCCCGCGGACCGGGCCAGCTCCAGGGCGGCCGTTACCGCCCCCCGACTCTCCGGGGAGCCGTCGGTGCAGACCAGTATTTTCTTCAGGGCGGCTGGCGAAGATGAAGCCATAGCTTTCTCCAAGACGGTTTTTGGTTTTTGGTTTTTGGTTTTTCGTAGTTAAAATCCGGTGCTTACCATCTTCCTGGGATAAGGTTAAATTAATTCAAAGCTAATTAACTGAAATAACAAGTAATGACCATATTTATAAACATAATCATCTCTTAACACGAAAAACCAAAAACCAAAAACAAAAACGGCACTTAGCCCTTTTTGACCACCAGGACCGGGCACGGGGCCTGGCCGATGACCCGTTCGGTGACGCTCCCCATGAGCAGCCGCTTAAACCCGGTGCGGCCGTGGCTCCCCATGACGATGAGGTCCACTTCGTTTCTCAGGGCCGCCTGGACGATGGCGTCGTCGGGCTGCTGGCCTTCGGGGGACAGGCAGGTAAGGGGTATCCCGACCCGGTTGGCCGCGGCCAGCTGCCGGTCCAGGATTTGCCTCGCCTCGATGATCTCGCCTTCCTCCCGGGCCGCGGTCAGGGCCCACAGCCGCACCTCCGCCGAGGCTCGGGCCAGGGAGAGGGCTTCCTCCCAGGCCGCCTCGCTTAAGGGGGAGCCGTCGCCAGCCACTAAAACCCGGGCGAAGCCCAGGGCCGCCCCCTGGGGAATCACCAACACCTTCAAAGGACTGTGGCCGATTACCCTGGCGGTGACGCTGCCCACCAAGACCCGGGCCAGGCCCGAGCGCCCGGAGCGGCCCATGACGATCAGGTCGGCCTGGACCTTTGCGGCTTCGGCCAAGATGGCCCCATGGACCGACTGGCTATGGCAGATCATGGTCTCCACCGCCGCTCCCAACCCGGCGGCCTCGGCCTTGAGCGCCTGCATCTCCTCCCGGGCCTCGTTTTCCAGGTGGCGTCTGAGGTCAGGGGCCACGGCTTCGTATTCCGGGACGATCTCTATCACCCGCTGGACATAGGCCTGGCTGCCGCAGGCGCCGGCCAGGGCCAGGGCCTCGACCACTGCGTGCTTCGCCTCGTCGGAACCGTCGGCGCAGGCCAGCAGCCTTCGCCAGTGGGGGGGGCAGATGACGGGCTGGTTCATGGCGCCACCTCAACTATCAGATTAATGGTTGGTATGGGAGGATGCAAGCGGTTTAAATACCGTTTTCGGTTTGCGGTTTTCGGTTTTCGGTTAAAAAAATGGGGAGTGTTACCGTAAAATAGCTTAGACGATGGATTCCTTCATTTCTCGTTCCCAAGCTCCTGCTTGGGAACGCAGTTTTTCCCCCAGGCTCTGCCTGGGGACATCTTATATTAACATACAACTTACTGAAATTACGTAATATCTTTCGCCAAGCGGGAGCTTGGCAAATATAAGGTGGTTCCCAAGCTGGAGCTTGGGAACCAGGGTTCATGGTTGGTATTGGAGGATGCAAGCGGTTTAAATACCGTTTTCGGTTTGCGGTTTTAGGTTAAAAAAATGAATGGAGCATGGTTAGGGCGAAGGCCCAGGAACGACTGCCTTGAAAAAGTTGGTGGCATTGCTGGCCCAGGCTGAAAAGCCGGTGCTGCTTAGCTGCGGTCTTGGCTGAAAGCTGACCGCTGACCGCTAGCTAGCTTTCCTCCCCGGGCCTTTCGTAATGGCCGGCCAGAAAGCGTTCGGCCAGGGTCTGGCTGATGGCGTCATCGCTCATGAGCATGTCCATCTGGCGGACGTAGGCCATGAGGCGGCCCAGGAGATCCAGCCGCTCCTCCATTTCCGGGACCGACTGCTTGCGGATGCGGCCCCGGATGACATCGCCGTGGATCTCCATCTCAAAGCCCAGGCGCTCCAGGACGGTGGCGATGAGCTTGATGCGGCGGATGCGCCGGGTGTCGTCCGCGGCGCCGCCTTTGAAGGTGAAATTGATGTAATTGTCCGCGGGCACATCCCCGAGGTAGCTGTCCACGCTCTGGAAGTGGTATCCCAGGCGGCAGGCGTAGTTGACGTAGTTGGCCCCGACGATGGCGTAGGTCTTGTCCCAGAACTTCTCCGGGGGCCGGATGGCGGACTGGCCCAGCACCTGCAAGAAGCCGCCCACGTTCACCGGGACCGGCCCGGCCCAGGCGATGCCCGGGTGGCTGATGCCCCGCCACAGGGCCCGCATGGGCCGGGAAATGATGTGCTCGGGAGGCACCGGGGTCTCATAGCCGGACAGGCCGTCTCCCAGGTCCACCAGGTGGAGATTCAGAGGCAGGGAAGTCTGGAGCTTCAGGAGTCTCAGCGCCGGGACCTGGCCCGCCGCCACCTTATCCATGAGGCCGAACATCACCTGGATGGCCTTCTCATGGGCAAACCGGGCGATGTCGTGGTAGGTGCGGCAGTTCTCCGGGCGGAAATCGGGGCTCCGGCGGTCCATCAGGGTAAAGGGCCCGATCAGATCCAGCACCGACCGGAATCTCTCGAGGGCAGGATTATTAAGGGACCTCTGCTGTTTGCCGCCGCGCAGCAGTTCTTCCACCCGGCCCAGGTACACCCGGCCGTTGTAGGCATCCACGGTGACCACCTGGCCGGCGGGCAGCACCTGGCCGGCCTTGATGGTGTCCACCAGGGCCGGGACGCCGTACTCCCGGGCCACCAGGGCCAGGTGGCCGGTGGCGGAGCCCACGTCGGTGACCAGGGCCGCGATCCGGGGCAGGACCGGCGCCAGTCCCGGGGTAGTGCGGGGCGCCACCAGGACCACGTCCGGGGGCACCGCGGCCAGCGGCGCCCCCTCCGGGAGGTGGAAGACCGGGCCGGCCGCCACTCCGGAGGCGCCGATCTGGCCGCTCTCCAGCAGCACCTGGGCCCCGGCCACCGTTGCGGCCGTCTTCCGGCAGCCCCGTTCCCCGGCTGCGGCCAGGTGCAGATGGCGGGACTGGACCAGGAAGATCTCGCCCCCCTCATCCTTGACCCATTCCACCCCTTGGGCGCCGCGGCAATGCTCTTCCAGGGTCCGGGCGTAGGCAGCCAGCCTGGCGAGGTCGCCCTCCTCCAGGGTGGCAGCCAGGGTCGACCCCGGCGGCACCGCCAGCCGCTCCAGGCGGCCGTCCCGCAGGGTCAGGGCGTGGTCCTTGCGGGTGTAAGTCGCCGACCGTAAGGCGCCGGTCTCCTTGGAGACCACGTATTCGTCGGCGCTGACCGCGCCGCCCACCAGTTCCGCGGCCAGGCCCCAGACGGCGCTCACCACCATGCAGTCGAGGTCGGGGGACTCCGGGCTGGTGGTGAACATGACCCCGGCGCTCTTGGCTGCCACCAGGCGCTGGATGAGGACGCCCATGGCGGCCTCCTCCAGGAGCAGGCCCTGGATCTTGAAATAAATCAGGGAGCGCTGGCCGAACTGGCTGGCCACCACCTGGCGCCAGCGCTCGGGAACCGCCTCCGGGGCCACCCCCAAAAAGCTCTCGTACTGGCCGGCGAAGGTGGCGCTCAGGTCCTCCCGGCCGCCGCTGCTCCGGACCACCAGCAGGTCCCCCCGGGGCCCGGCCAGACGCCGGGCTTCCGCCAGCAAGCCCTGGTACAGGTCCGGGGGAATGGGCTGGGCCGCCACCATGGCCTGGAGTTCCCGGGCGGTGTCCTCCACCGCGGCCTCGTCCGCCAGGTCGAGCCTGGACAGGCGCTCCCTGAGGCGCGGCAGCAGCGGTTCGGGCCCCTGTTCCATGAACCATCTGTAGGCCGCCACCGTGGCCACCACCCCGTCGGGCACCGGGAGTTTCAGCTCGTTTTTCACCCGGGCCAGGTTGCCGGCCTTGCCCCCCAGGGCCGGGTAGAGCTCCGGGCCGGCATCCTCCAGGCGCACCAGCAAGGGGCTGGGGGGCGACGCCGGCTGCCCTTCCAGCCGTCGGTGGATCGCCTCCCTGATCCTGAGGCGGGAGTTTTCCAGTTCGGCCCAGCGGTCCCCGGACATTTGCCGTAAGGCCGCCACCAGGTCGGCAAAATGACGGTCCAAAATCCCCACCCGGGTCCGAAGGGACTGGGCCTCCAGGCCGCCCGGGGCGGAGAGCTTCTCTTCCAGGTCCCCCATCAGGACCAGGGCTTCGTTGTTGCCGGCCAGCACCCGTTGGAAACCCTGCCAGATTTCCTTTAAGGCAGGCGGCGGTTTCTGGCGGCGGCGGAAGAAATCAAAAAAGCCCATAACTTTGCCAATCAACAGTTTATGGAAATATCATCAATTTTATCATCAAGGCGATTGAAAAATATTTTAAAAAAGCTAACCAAAAGGCAAGAAAATTGTACTATTTTTCACTAATAATAACTATCTCATATTTTTAAATAATTTAAGTATGGTCCACCTTTTTACAAAGTGTAAAAAAAGCTGACAGGAAAATTTTACCGGGCGGGGCGCAAAAACTCCCATGTTCCCCAAAATATCACAATTTTCCGGGCAGTTATTGCCTCGGAAATTTTGCCCCACGCTTGGCACGGGCATTGCCTATAGGCTTAATGAGCAAACACCCGGCCCTGGGTTATCTGTTACGGCGACTTACCGGGCCAACCGGATAGATTGTAAGCAAGTCGAAGGGAGGTGGACAACATTGAAACGGTTATGGGTCATTATCTTTAACATCATTTTGCTGAGCGTTCCCAGCGCCCTGGTTTGGGCCGCGGCGGAGAAGGCCGAAGCCTTGGAGAAGAAAGTCGATGTAACGAAATTAAGCGGCATCAACTACTTCTTCGCCAGCTGGTATAACGACAATATGTGGCTTTACGCCATCATCGTCACCGCGCTCATGGGCGTGATGGGCATGCTCATCGCCCTGGTCACCGACGTCATCCTGAAGATGATCGGCATGGAAGTCAGCAAGATCGAGCACCACGAATAGCGCCCGGAGGGGAGGAACTGCGTAATGTTTGACATTTTCAATGTATATCTGCCTATTGCCGAAATGCAATTCAACGCCCTCATCTTGGTGGCCATCGGCTTCGCAGTGGGCGTCTTGGGCGGCTTTTTCGGGGTGGGCGGCGCCTGGGTAGTCACCCCGGCCCTCAACATCTTCGGCTTTCCCATGGCCTATGCCATCGGCACCGACCTGGCCCACATCTTCGGCAAATCCATCGTGGTCACCGCCAAACATCGCAAGATGGGCAACGTGGACATGAAGCTGGGCCTCATTTCCATCGTCGGCTCGGTCATCGGGGTCGAGATCGGGGCCCGCAACGTCATGTATCTGACCAAATTGGGCATAGCCGGCCCGGTGGTGCGTTATATATACATGTTCATGCTCT
>JBGPBR010000089.1:0-7261 GCA_041481325.1 Desulfobaccia bacterium | reverse complement strand
CCATGTCCCCGGGGATCAGCACCGGCTGGCCGGTCTCCCGGTAGGCCGCGGGCACCTCCGGGTGATGCGGCGGGAAGGCCCTGGTCGCCCCCTTGCGGTGAATGCAAACCTTTTGCCGGCGGCCCTCGATCTCGTGGGTCTCGATCTTGGCGATATTGTGGGCCACGTCGTAAACCAGCTCCATCCCCAAATCCCGGGGGCCCAGATGCAACACCCGCTCGAAGGACTCCCGCACCCAGTGGGTGATCAGCTGGCGGTTGGCGAAGGCGAAATTGGCCGCCCCGGACATGGCCGCCAGGTACTGCTTGCCCTCGGGCGAGCTTAAGGGGGCGCAGCAGAGCTGACGGTCCGGGAGCTCGATGCCGTATTTGGCCGCGGCCTTGAGCATCACCTTGATGTAGTCGTCACACACCTGGTGGCCCAGGCCCCGGGAGCCGGTGTGGACGATGACCGTCACCTGGTCCCGGAAGAGCCCCAGTTGCCGGGCGATGTCCTCGTCAAAGATCTCCACCACCCGCCCCACTTCCACGAAGTGGTTACCGGAGCCCAGGGTGCCCAACTGGTCCTTGCCCCGGTCCTTGGCGAACTGGGAGATGGCCTCGGGGTCGGCGCCGTCGATGCGGCCCCCGGCCTCGATGTGCTCCAGGTCGGCGGCGGCGCCGAAGCCTTCTTTCACCGCCCAGCGGCAGCCGTCCTTGAGGACCTTGCTCAGGACGGAGGCCGTGAGCTTCAGGTCCTTGCGCCGGGAACCCACCCCCGAGGGAATATTGCTGAACAGGACGTTCACCAATTCTTCCATCCGGGGCTCCACCCGGTCCCGGGTGAGCCCGGTGCGCAGCAGGCGCACCCCGCAATTGATGTCATAGCCCACGCCGCCGGGAGAAATGATCCCCTCGTCCAGGCTGAAAGCGGCCACGCCGCCGATGGCGAAGCCGTAGCCCCAGTGGATGTCGGGCATGGCCATGGAGGGCCCGACGATGCCCGGCAGGGTCGCCACGTTGGCCACCTGCTGCAGGCTTTGATCGCCCTGAATATCCGGGAGCATCTCTTGGGAGCAAAAGACCAGACCCCGGGTGCGCATCTTGCCCTCCCGGGGGATCTCCCAGCGGTACTCGTCGATCTGCCGAAGCTTAACCATGGTTAGTATCCAGTAGCCAGTGGTCAGTAGTCAGTAGTCAGTTCCCAGTAGCCAGTAGCCAGTTTGGACTGTTAGCATTTAACTGGCTACTGGCTACCGGCTACTCACAAATCCAAAATCACCGTGGCCTGCCAGCCGCCAGCCACCCGGACAATTTCCAAATGATGATAAGTGGCGGCCTTCACCGCGGTCTTTTCCGGATGCCGCTGGGGGTCGAACCGTTCACCCCAGGCCCTGGCCCGCAGGCGCTCCGGGGTCGAAAACTCCACCTGGAAGTCCCGCCCCAGGAAACCGTCCACATCAAAAAGATAAAGCAGGCGGTTGAGCCAGTCAACCAGCAGGGATTCCCGGTCCGCCGATTCCAGGGTAATTTCCCGGGTCTCGGTTCGCCTTACCGTGCGGCGGTCCACCATGGTGGCGACCAGGGCCGCGGCCGCATTTTCAAAGACCTCGGGGAGGCTGTCCCCCCGGATGCGCCAGCCCACATCGGCGGTGTGCGGCAGTTGCCGGTACTTTGGCCGCCGGGCTTTTCGGGGGACATCCTGGCCCATGCCGAATATCTTCCTAAAAATTTGGCAGTTACAACTTTATCTAATCTTTACAAATAGCTTTTAAATCCCCTCAAGTCAATGGCCGTGCCGCGGCTTTCACCGTCTCCGGAACCGGTGAATCTTAGCGGCCATCGGGGCGGCGCCGCCAGTTGGCCTCTTCCCGGGCCGCGGCCTCCCCCATGCCGAAGGCCTTGAGGTTGGCCTCCAAAAACCTGGGGTTGGTGCGGGTGCGAATTACCTCGAGAACGGCTGCGGCCGGAAAGGGCAGGCAATCGGTGGCCGTGATGGCCCCCAGGAGCACCATGTTCACCGCCAGGGGGCTTCCGGCCCGGCGGGCCAGGGCCCCGGCGTCAAAGGCCAGGAGGGCTCCCACCTGGCGGGCCAGCAGCTCGAACATGGGGCCGATCTCCGGATAGCGGGCCTTGCCGGTGGCCACCGGGTACGGCACGATGGCCGCGGTGTTGGCGATGACCAGGGTGTCGCCGCGGCAGCGGTCCAGGGCCCGGAAGGCTTCCAGGGCCTCGAAGCCCAGGACGACGTCGGCTTCCCCCGGGGAAATGAGGGGGCTTTTGAGCTCCCCCAGGACCACGGTGGACACCACCACCCCGCCCCGCTGGGCCATGCCGTGGGTCTCGCTCACCAGGGGGGAGAACCCGGCTTCCAGGGCCGCCTCGCCCAGGAGGCGGGAGGCCAGCAGGGTCCCCTGGCCGCCCACGCCGGTGAGGAAGATACGCAGGTTTTCGGTTTTCGGTTTCCGGTTTTCGGTGGCGGTCATCGCTTCACCTGTTTTCACTTTATCGCTTGTAACCCCGTAGGGTAGGCCCAGCCCACCCTAAAATCATTGCGGGCACCGGCGTGACGCCTGTGCCATTTTCCATTTCTGGCTGGGGATGTCGGGCCCAGGGCCCGCCATCCCCAGCCACTTATACGGGTTGGGTGGGGGGTGCGGGGGGAGGGCAGGGCCGCCGGCCCTGGTCCTCCCCCCGCTTCTCACTTCACCCCCCCGCCTTCACCGGGCGGATGCACTCGCACCACTGGACGCAGAAGGCGCAGCCGGAGCACATCTCCTCGTCGATGAGCATCCGGCCGGGTTCTCCTGGTTTGACGTACATGGCCGGGCAGCCGAAGTACTCCAGGCAGTGGCGGCAGTCCCCGCATTCGTCCACCACCTGAAAGCGGGCCGTCCGCTTCTTCCCCGTCAGCCGTTGGGCGTAGAGGTGGCAGGGGGCCTGGGAAATGAGGACCCGCAGCCCGGTGCCACGCACCGCCTCCTTGGTGGCGGCCAGGGCCTCTTTATACTTAAAGGGGTTCACCACCCAGAGTTGCTCTACCCCCAGGGCCTTGACCACCCGGGGTATGGGCACGTGCTCGCCGGGATAACCAGGCGGCACCAGGCTCACCCCGGGGTGGGGCTGGGACCCGGTCATGGCGGTGGTGCCGTTGTCCATGATCACCAGCAGGAAATCGTGGCGGTTGTGCACCGCGCTGGCCAGGGCCGGCAGCCCGGAGTGGAAAAAGGTGGAATCCCCGATGAAGGCCACCACTTTCCGGCCGGTGGCTTTGGCGATACCCGCGCCGGTGCTGATGGACGAGCCCATGCAGATGAGGAAGTCGGCCATGGAGAGCGGCGGCAGGAGGCCCAGGGTGTAGCAGCCGATGTCCGTGGGGAAGATGCCTTCCAGGCCCAGGTCCCGGAGGGCGATCTTGACGGAGTAATAGGTGGCCCGATGGGGGCAGCCGGGGCAGAGGTTGGGGGGCCGCTCCGGCAGGGCCTCCCCCAGCGCCTGTTCCGGGACCTGGGGGGCCGGAGGGGCGTAGGGCACCTCGAAATATTGGGCGATCTTCTCTTTCACCAATCCGGGATGGTATTCGTAAAGCCGGGAAAACAGGCCCTCGGCCTTGCCCCGGATGGTCGCGGTCAAGCCCCGGGCCTGGGCGACGGCCTTGAGGCCTTCCTCCAGGAAGGGCTCCAGTTCCTCCACCACCAGCACCCGTTCCACCTGGGACAGAAATTTCCCTATCAGGTCTTCCGGCAGGGGGTGGGTGAACCCCAGTTGCAGCAGGGTGACTTTACGGGCAAGCCCCAGTTCGGTAAGGGCGTCCTCCACATAATTCCGGCTCACCCCGCTGGTGACCACACCCCAGGGGCCCCTGCCGGCGAGGCGGTTAAAAGGAGAGGTCTCGGCCTGGGCCCTCGCCGCGGCCTGGGCCTCCAGCAGTCGGGCATGGGCCTGGCGGGCCACTGCCGGCACCATCACCTGGCGGAAGGGGTCCTTGCGGAACCGCCCCCGGCCTGGCCGGGGGGAGAGAGCTCCCAGAGTCACGGGCCCCCGGGTGTGGTTCACCCGGGTGGTGGTGCGGAGCAGCACCGGCAGCTTGAGCTCCTCGGAGAGGGCAAAGGCGGCCTGGGTCATCTCCCCGGCTTCCTGGGGGGTGGCCGGCTCCAGCAGGGGCAATCCCGCCATCTTGGCGTAGTAGCGATTGTCCTGTTCGTTCTGGCTGGAGAAGAGGGAAGGGTCGTCGGCGCTGACGATGACCATTCCCCCCCGCACGCCCACATAGGCCAGGGTCATGAGGGTGTCCGCGGCCACATTGAGGCCCACGTGCTTCATGGCGCACAGAGTGCGCCAGCCGGAGGCCGCCGCCCCCGCGGCCACCTCCAGGGCGGTCTTCTCGTTTACCGAGTATTCGAAGGAAAGGTCGGTCTGCCGGGAGATCTCAAAACAGCGGTCGCCGATCTCGGAGGCGGGGGTGCCGGGGTAGGTGGTGACCAGGGCCACCCCGGCCTCCAGGGCTCCCCGCACAATGGCCTCATTGCCCAGAAAGAGGCGGCGTTCCCCGGGCTGTCCAGACAGCAACTCTGACATGACCATCTAAACCTTGTTATTTAAAGTGCCCGTGGCCCTCTCCTGAGAGCCTCGGGCTTCGGCAAAATATTGGGGCAAAGCATTATTTTATAACATATTGCCACCTTCTTTTGAAGAACCAATTTAAAGCCGGACCATCATTGCCCGTGAGCCAGCGGCCTGGCTACCGGCGCGGTTTTTCATTTTGCGTCAACCCAGGGCCCTGGGCCCCAGGACCTATGCTGGCGAGCTGGTGGGTTCAGTGATCGGGAGAATTGGTTTTCTCCAAGAAAATGTGCTATCTTCCATCCGCCCTGGCTGGGGCCCCAAAACCCCGACTGGCCAGGGAACTACAAGGTGCGCTACTGGTATCCCGGTTGGTGGACCCAGGTCTTAAAACCTTATCTGGACCGAATCCTCCAGGCCGGTTTCGACGGGGTGTATCTGGATATCATCGACGCCTACTGGTACTGGCACAAGAAGGTCCCTCTGCCCGTCACCTTTACCGCGGACAAGATGGTGGCCCTGGTGGAAAAAATTGCCGCCTATACCCAGGCCCGCCATCCCGGGTTTATCCTCTGCCCCCAGAACGGCGAGTCCATCATTGACGACGTTTCCGCGGAGAGCGTTGCGGGCCGCTATTTCCGCGCCATTGAGGCCCTGGGGGTGGAGGACCTCTTTTATCATTACGGGACTCACCAAGATCAGGTTTACCGGCTGCAACTGCTGAAGCGATACCGCACCGCGGGGAAAACGGTCTTCAACGTGGAGTACGTGGGAAGGACCAGGTGGGCCGAGTATCTACACCTGATATGCGCTGCTGCTGTTAAGATTATTCCTTATGCCGCCAAGCCTAATCGGGCCCTGGACGAGTTGATCAAAGATTTCCCTCAGCTAAACTGCGACCAGCAACTCCCCTAGTATACTCTTGCCCTCAAGTTCCCGGAAAGGTTGGCATAGTGGATCACCCTGCCCCGGTAGAAATAAACCTTGGAATGGTGATACCACCAGGTGTTGCCCATAATGAAGGTGGGAGGGCCTTGAATGGCCCAGACCTCACCTCTGGTGGAGCCGATGCTGAAATGGCTGGGGTAAGGTGCGGCGGCCGCGTAGGTTCTGGCCTCCAGCTTGATGCGCAGGTTGCGGGACTGATTGGAGTAGCTTGTTACCCTGCCCCGAGAAAAGGTCACCGAGGATGACCGGTAATACCAGGTGTTGCCCTGAACGCTGGTAGGGGTGCCCTGGATGGCCACCACATCATCTTGGGTGGAGCCCAGGGTGAAATGGCGGCGGGGCTTGGCCCTGGAGGCTGTCCGCTTTTTGCCCGGTTTTCTGGCCTTGGCCTGGGGTTTTTCCTTGGCCGCCTCTTTTTCCCCTTTGGCTTCCGCCCCGGCCTTCTCTTCGGGGCGGACCCCGGTGTCCGGGCCCCATGGGGGTGGCGTCGGACCAGGAGGAAGGGAGGTTATCTCCCCCTTGGTTAAGGAGCTCTCCGGGCCCTGGGTGGTAAGGGGTGCTTCCGGGCTGCTCAGGTGGAAATAAAGGAGGGGCAACAAGATGAGAGCCAGGGCCAGAGCCAGGCCGATACCGAGACGGGAAGGGGTGGCCCAGAGGGGCAGCCTGGCTGCCGGCTCAGGAGGGGGCGGGGGCCCCGGCGACTCCGGGGGTTGCCCCGCTTCGGCCTCGGGGGCCGGCTGGGCCTGGGCGGGTTCGGGTTCCAGGGCCGAGGATTCCAAAGAGGGCCCGGCTTCCCCGGACTTAAGCTTTTCATATGCCTCGTTGAGTTCCTTCAGCTTTGCCTGGGCTTTTTCCTGGAGCCGGGGCTCCTCGGGAAAACGCTCGGGCTGCCAGATCTTGGCCAGGTCCTGGTAGGCTTCCTCCACCTCCTGGGCAGAGGCTTCCGGTCCCAGTCCCAGAATTTCATGGTACCGAGTCAGTTCGTCTGTCATCTATCCCCTCACCCCCTTCGTAGTCATGGACACTCTTGATTCTTTGACCATCAATCCGCCCCTTTCATTAACTTAATTTCTAGGTCCCCGGGGATTATGTTGGGGGGTCGTGCTCCTGGCTGCAAGTTATCCAGGATTTTCGTTTTCCCACGTCCCTGGAAAAACTTTTGCCCCCCCTTGACATATCTAAACAAAATCCTATCCATAAGAATATGATAAATGGCGAAAAATGCCGCACTGGAAAGGATGGCCCTGCTCATGACTCAGATGCAGAAAAGGACTTTCTCCCAACCCGATGAGACTCGGACTTTTGAGAAAGGCAAGGTGGAGCTTGTTACCCTGGGCGGTGTAACCTTTGGCAGAGCCACACTTCAGCCCGGGTGGAAGTGGTCCACCTCAGTAAGGCCCTTGGTTCACACCGAGAGTTGCCAGGCCCCCCATCTTCAATACCACGTTTCCGGACGCCTGCACGTGGTTATGGATGACGGCAGCGAAATAGAGTTCGTCCCCGGAGATGTATCCTTGATACCACCCGGCCACGACGCCTGGGTAGTGGGCGAAGACCCGGTGGTGATCATTGATATCTCAGGTATGGCCCGCTATGCTGTCAAAATGTAGCGTAGGCGCCCTCGCCTGCGCCTATGGAATTACGGGGACACCATACTTAATTCTCCAGAGCCCAATGGGATTAATGCAAATTCTGGGAATTAAGTATAGTGTCCCCTTAATGGCCTCAACTCCCTCAGCAGTCCGTTACCAGCGCCACTAGTTTCCCAAGCT